>DAOLDN010000108.1:0-9435 GCA_035327385.1 Verrucomicrobiota bacterium
CCCCTCGTCGTTCAACGTCACCTCCGTGCTCCCCGAGCAACGGCATGTGTAATTCAACAGCACGAAATGCGCGTCACGATAAAATTCCTTTGAGTGGATGCAATCCTGCACGATCACGAAACGGATGTCCGTGATGTCGAGATTTGTTTCCTCCTTGATCTCGCGTCGCAACGCGTCCTCGCACGGCTCGCCCCACTTCACCTTGCCGCCGGGAATGCCCCACAAGTTGGACCACTTGTGAGTACGAATCATCAACACCTTGCCTGCGCCGTCGAAGATCAATCCGCCGACCGTCACGATTGGCGGGTGCGATTCCTCGAACTGCCTGTGCGCCGGGCGCAACTGCAATTCATTGTCCTCAAGCATTTCCCTCAATTCGCCGAGATGCTCCACAATGACGTCCGGCTGCGCGGCTCGCAACTGATCCAGCGTGTTGTAGCCCGTGAGCACCGCGCACGAATGAATCCCTCCATGCCGCGCCGTCTCAATGTCGTGCTGCATGTCTCCGATGAACAACGTCTCGTCCGGATTCAATCCGTTCTCCGCAATGATCTCCCCGATCTTTTTGCGCTTGTCCCAGATCTCGATGTAGGGCTTGTCGAGAAATCGTCCAAATCCCGTCACACGCTCCTGCACCGCAAAGTGGTCGCGATGCACCGTGCTCAACAAAAACGTCCGCATCGTGTGCGCCCTGCAAAACTCCAGAAACTCCAGGGCGTGCGGCAGCGCGCACACCGACCCTTGCACCTGCCTGAAACGTCCGTGAAACCATTCCTCAAGCTGCGGCAACGGCACGTGCGGCGTGTGTTTGTCGTAAAACGTCGTGAATGGAAGCTGAAACTCCGCACGGAACTGCTCCAACGACATCGCAGGCCGCCCCGATTGCATGAGCACAAAGTTCGACGCCTCCCACACCGCAGGCAGATCGTCCACAAGCGTCCCCGACCAGTCAAAGATGATGTTGCGAATCACGAGGCCAGTTTAGACGGTTGAAGGCTGCAAGCAATAGTGACGGAGTCTTCAAATCGGGCCATTGCTCAACACGCTTTACATTCACGCGTTCTGGACAACAATTTCACCCAGCAGCAATGAAACGACGACCTTTGGGCAAAACAGGCGCACAAGTCTCCGTGCTGGGAATCGGCGACGTGGCGGACAGGTCCGTGCCGCTCGAACAATGCGCAGCCACCATTCATCGTGCGCTGGATTATGGTCTTAATCTTGTGGACACGGCGCCGAATTACGAGGCCGGTTACAGCGAGCGCGTCGTCAGCAAGGCGCTCAAAGGCAGGCGCGACAACGTGTTCGTCATAGACAAGATTGATGATCTCACCGGGCCGGTGACACTGCAGGTGGACGCCAGTCTTCGCGCGCTGGAAATGGAAACGGTTGACCTGTTCGTGTTTCACGAAGTCTCGAAGTTGTCCGATTGGGAACGCGTCGCCGTCACGGGAATGGATGAACTCGCAAGCTGCCAGTCCGCCGGCAAGTTGCGATTTCGCGGCATCTCCAGCCATCACCCCGATGTCCTTCGCGCGGCGTTGGTAAGCGGTCTTTGCGACGTTGTGATGTTTCCAGTCGGTCCGTTTGTGGACGGGCGATACGTGCGTGAAATCCTGCCCCTGGCCCGTGCCAAAGGCGTGGGCACGGTTTGTTTCAAGACATTCGGCGCCGGCAAGCTGCTGGGCGACACGACCGGTTACAATCAGCCTTTGGAACAACGGCCGCGCGGCAAGTTCAGTTCCGGCGGCAAGGAACGTGTCGGCGAACCTCAATTGCCGCGATTGAGTGTCGCCGATTGCCTGCATTACACGCTGACGCTCGATCCGGACGTGGCACTGCTGGGCATGAGCTTCGCCAACGAGCAGGACCTCGCGTTCCGCGCCTACGAAACGTTCAAGCCATTGGACAGGGACAGACTCACGGAAATCGAACAGCAAGCCGCGCAAGCCATCGCGGGCAAGGGAAACTGCTGGTGGAACCCGGGGGACGTGCGATAGCAGGCAAGGCGGATGTCGCCAAACGTGGGCGCAAATTGACGGAAAGAACAGCATCGTTACCATGCGAAGACGCAAACGCAGCACAACGCCGGGCGTTGCCCGGATAGACCAGCCCGAAAAACACAATCACGGTTTCTTCGTGCGCATCCAGCGCAGGGGAAGAGTTCACTCCGCATTTTTCACCGACAAAAAATACGGCGGACGAAAGAAGGCGCTGGCTGCGGCCATCGCGCATCACCGGAAGTTGAGGCGCAAATTGGGACCGCGAACAACCCCAGACCGCCGTTGGCTGGCTGAACTGCGCCGACGCAATAATTCATCAGGCATCGTCGGCGTAAAAAGAATCCTGCGACGGGGAAAACTACCCGGAGAACACTGGGTTGCGACCTGGAGTCCAAAGCCACGCATGGTCGCGCGAAAATCGTATTCCGTCCGCAAATATGGCTATCAAAAAGCCAAAATGCTGGCCATTCGCGCCCGTCGCGCAGGAGTCCGCAGCATGGAATGAGAACGCGCCAGCGCAGCGGACGATAAATTCAATTCCCAACCGGGCGGGGCGCCCATACTCTTTTGAAGCAAGCAGCGCCGGTGTGGCGAAATGGCAGACGCACAGGACTTAAAATCCTGGGACCGTAAAAAGTCGTGTCGGTTCGAGTCCGACCACCGGCACCAGTTTCGAGAGAATTCGTTGTCCGTGCCAACACACTTTTCCCATCAAGGCTAAAACTTCATTCGCCACACTGAACGATTCCGCCTATAATCAGTCCAACAAGTGGCCGGAGACGGCTTTTTTTGCATGACATTAAAGAATTCACACATCTGGACGCTGGCATTAGCCGCGAGCCTGGCAACCGGCGTTCTGCTCCACTCGGCACAATCCGAGACCACGACAGCGCCGCCCGTTGAAAGCCCGGCTCCGTCCGCAGCCATCACCAACCGCCTTGTGGCAGGCGAGGACGACGGACGCATCGCCTACGTGGCCGCGCGAATGATTGAACAAGGCCACTACCTGCGCCCAACCTTTGACGACGCGTACTCGGAGAGATTTCTCGACCGTTATATTGACTCGCTGGACCCGCAACACCTGCATTTCACGGCACAGGACATCGAGGAGTTTGACGTTTATCGGGACAAACTCGACGACCTGACGTTGGGCCGCCGCGGCATGGCGGACACCACTCCGGCCTACGTCATCTTTGAACGCTTCCTCACTCGCTTGAAACAGCGCACCGACTTCGCCGACGACCTGCTTGCCGAAGGCAAATTCGATTTTTCAACCGACGACCGCATGCTGCTTGACCGTCGCAAGGCCGCCTTTCCGGCCGATCTCGATGAAGCGAAGAAGTTGTGGGAACAACGCGTGCGTTATGAAGTTCTCCAGGAACGGTTGTCCCTGGCCGCCGAACGCAAAAGCGCCGCCGCAAAAAGGACGGCGAAGCAGTCTGATGAATCCAAGTCGGACACCGCCGCCAAATCCGACGACGGCACGCCGGTCGAATCCAAACCGAAATCCGACGACGAGCAAATCGTCGAAAAACTGACGCGCCGCTACGACAGAAACCTGCGCATGTTCAAGGAATTCACCAGCGACGACGTGTTGCAGGTCTATCTCACCGCGCTGGCGCAGACGTACGATCCGCATTCCGACTACATGAACGAACGCCAGACGGAAAACTTCGCCATTGGCATGAATCTGTCCCTTTTCGGCATCGGCGCGGAACTGCGGTTTGACGACGGCTACTGCGTCATCCAGAAACTGCATCCCGGCCCCGCCTCGAAAAGCAAGCAGATCAAGGAGGGCGACAAGATCATCGCCGTCGCGCAGGGCGACGAGCCGCCGGTGGACATCGTGGAAATGCAATTGAGCAAGGCGGTGCGGCTGATTCGCGGCCCCAAAGGCACGGAGGTGCGCTTGACAATCATTCCGGCAGACAATTCATCCGAGCGCCGCATCGTCAGCCTCGTTCGCGACGAGATCAAACTCGAAGATCAAGCGGCCAAGGCCAAAATCGTTGAATTCACCAATGCCCTTGGCAAACCGCTGCGGATTGGCGTCCTCGACCTTCCGTCGTTCTATTCCAGCATGAACATCAGTCCCGGCTCTACACGGACCGAACCCCGAAGCACCACAGACGACGTCGCCCGCTTGATCAAGAAACTGGAACAGGAAAAGGTGGAAGGAATCATCCTTGACCTTCGTCGCAACGGCGGCGGTTCGCTGGAGGAGGCCATCCGCCTCACCGGCCTGTTCATCAAACAAGGCCCCGTGGTGCAGGTATATGGACCGGACCAAGGCGTGTTCGTGGACGGTGACGACGATCCGGAACAACTCTACGACGGCCCGATGATCGTGTTGACGAGCCGATTCAGCGCATCAGCGTCGGAAATTCTCGCCGGCGCGCTCCAGGATTATGGCCGAGCCGTGATCGTTGGCGACATCTCCACCCACGGCAAAGGCACCGTGCAAAACATCAATCCGCTTTCGCGCTGGATCAAAACCACCTCCCCCACGAACGATCCAGGCATGCTCAAGCTCACCATCCGAAAATTCTATCGGGCCAGCGGCGCTTCCACGCAGTTGAAGGGCGTCATGCCCGACATCGTTTTGCCCTCGGTATTGAATCATTCCAAGGACATCGGCGAAGCCTCCATTGACAACGCGATGGCGTGGGACGTGATTCCGGGCGCGCGCTATGACAAATACGGCATGGTGGAACCTTACCTCGGTGAATTGATGCGCCGTTCCAACAAGCGCGTGGAAACCGACCGCGAATACGATTACATCCGTGAAGACATCGAACGCTACCGGAAATTGCAGGCGGACAAGACCATTTCCCTCAACGAAACCGAGCGGCTTCGTGAGATGGACGAAGACGACGCCCGACAGAAGGCCCGCGACAAGGAACGGCTCGCGCGACAAGACTCCAAGCCCGTTGTTTATGAAATCAAACTGGCGGATGTGGACAAGCCTGGCCTGCCCGCGCCGGTGGGGGCGACAAACAAAATCGCAGGGCTGGACAGCGAGTTGATCGCGAAAGCCGATGTTCCGCCGCATACACGCGGCGACCTGAACCTCGATGAGGAAGAGGAACAAAAAGCCCCGACCGTTGACGCGATGCTCGAAGAAACCGAACGCATTCTCGCCGACTACATTGATCTGAAGAAGCGGAGCAATCCCGTCGTGGTCAACCGCTGACACCGGCATCGTCAGTCACCAGATACACAGCCCATGAAAACAATCGTCGCATTTCTCCTGCTGGCATTCTTCGTCCACCAATCCTTCGGACAAGGCGCGCAAGGGGCTGCGATCACGCAACGCGCCCGCGACATGCGCGACCAGAACAACGCCGCGCAGGGTGCGGCTGCGAAGAATCCGTCCGTCCCCGCGCAGCCCGGGCCTTCCGCGCAACCTCAGCCGCCAAAACCCCTCAGTCCGGCCCAAATCCAGCAGCAAAATCTCAACAAGCTCAAGAGCGACATCGCCTCGTTTTTGACCGACACGGCCGTTTCGCAGGAAAAGATCGGCAGATTTGCCACCAATCTCACCGCCGTTGCTCGCGGGCCAAAAAAACCGGCGGCGGCCGCCATCAATAAGCTGGCCACGGGCATCGGCACTCAACTCACCGGCAGAACACTCACGCCAGCGGACCAGACGCGGCTTGCGGAAAATCTTGAGGCCGTCGTCAATGGTTCAAAACTGTCCCGCCTCCAGACCGAGGCCTACATTGCCGACATCCAAAAGATTCTCCAGCAGTCCGGGGCAAAGACCGAGGACGCCGCAGCGGTGGCCGCCGACGTAAAGGCTACGCTGGCGGAAATCAAACTGTGATTGCGGCCCGCCGTGCAGACGAAATGTCCAACGTGCAAAAAGGCTGGGGACTGGCTGGACGGCGAGCATGCGCCGTTTTGTTCGCACCGCTGCAAGTTGATTGACCTCGGCAAATGGCTCGGCGGCGAACACGCGATTTCGGAACCCTTGCGTCCCGAACATCTGGAGAAATACGCAAACCTTCCCGCTGGCGATCACCTCGACAGGCCGGAAAAAGACTGAGCCGGTCGCCGCGCCCGCCATTTCCGTCCGCATTTTCTACAACGTTCGAGTCGGCTGTCCCGATTGCCTATAAGCCGGTTTCTGATTCAATCTCCCCGTTGGTTTCCGACATCTCGTAAGAGCTTCACCTACACCCTCAGGCCGACAAAGGTGAAATTTCATTCCCACCGGTCGCCCTTTTCACGGCGCGAGTCCGATGCGTCGCGCATGCGTTGACGACTGATTTTATCCGACGCCGTGTAGGACAAATTTCCCGCGCTTCGACACGCCGTTCCGCCGTTCATCCAAGCATTGGTGACGGCACCTGCGCTGCTAAATCGCCCGCTGAAATGTTTTTCGATTTTATGATCACAATTCTCGGGTCGCGGGCCCTCTCGCGCGGAAAATTTCTGGGTGTCATGGCAACGGTCCTCGTTTGCGCTTCGCCCATGTTCGCGGCGCAGGTCACGGTAGGTTGGGATCCAAGCCCCGGCAGTTCGGTCACAGGTTACAAGGTGTATTGCTCGACCAACTCCGGCGAATATTTCATGCAGCTTGACGCGGGAAACAACACCATCGCGACCATCACGAATTTGACCGAAGGCGTGCGCTACATTTTTGTCGTCACCGCGTACACCGAAAGCGGAGTGGAGAGCCTTCCGTCGAACGAACTCGAATACCAAGTGCCCGTGACGCCGCCGCCAAACTCGCCGCCTGTCGTTTCCGCCGGCCCGAACCAGTCGCTCACGCTGCCCGCGGTCGCCACACTGAAAGGCAGCGTCGCCGATGATGGATTGCCTGCGGTGCCGGGGACGTTGCCGGGCGCTCCTGACGGGATCACAACACTCTGGTCTGTCGTCAGCGGACCGGGAAGCGTCGCGTTTTCCGACGCTCACGCATTGGAAACCACGGCGGCCTTTTCAGTCATTGGGGAATATGTCCTCCGGTTCAGCGCGTTCGATGGAGAATACACCTCCACCGACCAGATGATCGTGACCGTTGACAGGCTGCCGGACGAGCCACCTTTGATTTCCGGATTCAGTCTCACCGAGGCGGGTCCGCGACTGGCCTGGAGCAGCCTGCCGGGACGCCAGTATCGGGTGGTGTTCAAGGAGTCGTTCGACGAGGCGGTTCAATGGACGGACGCATCGCCGGACATTCCCGCCACCGACGTTGTGTGCGTCTGGGTGGACACGAACGCGCCAGCCGAGGGGCAGCGGTTCTACGCGGTGGTGCTGTTGCCGTGAGTCGCGGCGAGCCGGGGCCGTTTGAAGATGGCGGTCAGCGTCGGAGCCGACAGGATGGAGCGTGAGTTTCAGCCAGTCACCGCATGACAATCCGACGGGTGGACACGCTGGAGCGTGGAAATCAACGCCAAATGACCGCCATCTTCAAACGGTTGCGACGCCTGTTGCCTCAGTCCACCAGGCCGTTTTTGATGGCGTAGTGCGTGATCTGGGCGTTGGTTGAAAGGCCCATCTTTTCCAGAAGCCGGGAGCGGTAGGTGCTCACGGTCTTGACGCTGAGGGAAAGTTGCTTTGCGATCTGCGTGGGGGTCCTTCCCGAAGCGATTAAACAAAGGATTTCAAACTCGCGGTCGGACAACCGTTCGTGGGGCGCTTTGCTGACGTCTCCCGTCAGTTCACCCACCATTCGTTCGGATTGGGCGGCGCTGACGTATTTGCCTCCTGCGTGGACTTTGCGGATGGCTTTGACCAGTTCCTCGGGGGCGCTTTCCTTGTTGAGGTAGCCGGATGCGCCGGCCTTGAGCGTGCGTGTGGCGAACTGTTCCTCGGCGTGCATGCTCAATACCAGCACGGGCATCCGGGGCTTGAGCTTTTTGATGTCCTTGAGCACCTCCAGTCCGCTGCGGCCCGGCATGGAAATGTCCAACACCAGCACGTCCCACGGACGCTCGTCAAGCCGTTCCAGCACCTCGACACCGTGGGTGGCCTCGCCCTCGACAATGATGTCCGGAGTGTCAGCAAGGATTTGTCTCAGGCCCTTGCGAACGATGGCGTGATCGTCGGCAATCAGCACCTTGATCATGCGGCCTCCGTGTCCGGCTTGGGCGCGTCGAGCGGAACGGTGGCCGTGACGGTGACACCTTCACCGGGCCGTCCGCATATCTCGAACACACCGCGCAATGGCGTGATTCTTTCGCGCATTCCCATCAAACCGAACGCGCCGGCCCGGTTCATTTCCTCCTGCGTGATGCCGCGTCCATTGTCGGAGACTTCGAGCGTCAAGCGTCCCGATTCCTCCAGCAGACAGACGCGCACACTGGAGGCGTTTGAGTGACGGCCCACGTTGGTGAGGGCCTCCTGAAAAACCCGGAACAGCGCCGTGGCGACGACTTGTGGCGGTTCGCGGTCTGACAACATGATTTTCGTCTTCGCCTTGATGCCGGTACGTTTCTGAAATTCCTCGGTCTGCCATTCGACGGCGGCGGCCAGGCCGAGATCGTCCAGCACTCCGGGTCTGAGTTCCGCCGAGATGCGCCGCACGGACTGCACCATGCTGCTCAATGAACGGCGCATGGAGCGCGTTTTTTCCACCAGCACCTTGCGCGGCGTTTTGCCGTCAGAGGACAGTTTCTTTTCCAGCCAGGAGATGTCGAACTTGAAGGCGGTGAGCAGTTGTCCGAATTCGTCGTGGATTTCGCGCGCGATGCGGGTGCGTTCGGCTTCGCGCGCGGATTCGATGTGGCCCGCCAGCAACCGGAGTTCGGCCTGGGACTTCTTCAATTCCGCCTCGAATCGTTTGCGTTCGGTGATGTTGCGGAAAACGAGAACCAGACCTGCGGGTGTGCGCCGGGCGTTTTGGATGGTGGACACGTTGACTTCGACGGGCACTTCGCGCCCTGCCGCCGTGATCAGGATGGCGTCGTGAACGAACGCGCCTTTGGCCGCGCTGTTGAGCAGGCGTTGGGCAGCGCCCTCGTCGCCGCCAATCCTGAAAACGGACTCCACTTTTCGCCCCACGGCCTTTCGCGCGGGACAACCCGTGAGACGTTCGGCGGCGGGATTCAGGTACGTGACCGCGCCGTCCTTGTCGGTGATCAATATGGCGTCGCCGGAGGACTGGATGGCGGCGGACAGCGAGAGTTCGATCCGTTTGAGATTGGACTCGTGCCGGTGACGGATCAGCGCCAGTTCGATTCCGGCCTTGAGTTCTTCAGGGCGGAAGGGTTTGAGCAGATACCCGAACGATTCGGAACAGCGCACCCGCTCCAGTGTCTCATCGTCCGAGCGGCCCGTGAGAAAGATGACCGGGATGTCGTGACGGGTTCGAAATTGGCCGGCAACTTCCAAGCCGTTCATTTGTCCCCGGATTTCGATGTCCATCAACGTGAGGTCCGGTTTGAAGGCTTCGACGGCTCGCAGTGCGTCCTCGCCGTTGTCG
>DAOLDN010000109.1:0-9417 GCA_035327385.1 Verrucomicrobiota bacterium
CGTCGTAAGCCTGCGGTGGAAAGGCGGCAGAGGGCTGCCGCAGTCCAAGACGCTGACGCGCACTTCGACATCGCCAAGTATTTCCGCGGCTACAGATTTTATGAAACTGCTCTAGCGGAAGGTGTGTAATGGGAAGCCAGCGGGTGGCTATTGGATGAAATCGCGCGGCCATTCCTCACGGTCCAACAACGATTCTTGACGGGAGGATTCGTCAGGCGGCGTTCTTCCGCCCCGCAAGCGCGAGGAATCCGCCCAGTAACAACAGCACGACCGAGGACGGTTCGGGCACCTGGCTTTGAACGAGCGTGTATTGAAAGTTTGGCGCGGCGGCCGCAATGCCGGGCGTTCCAGGCGACGCCACCGGGAAAAGGAATCCGCCAAAGCTGGCTGCCCAACCAAGCAACTGGACTTCCGGAGACAGCACTGCGTAGCCTCCATATTCAGGGCTGACAGCCGAAAAGAGGATGGGCAACGTGGCGGAACTCGCGCCGATATGATAGACCTGACCAGGGTTGAGCACGACGGGACCGGATGCTTCATATCGGGAATAGTTTTCAACCTGGCTCGCGGCAGTGACCGCGTTGGAGGCCAACAGCGTGCCGTCCGCCGCCCACAGTCCCACAAGGATCGTGTTCTGGCCCGGCGACAGCAAGTAATCGAAACAGCCCAGTGCCGTCACTGATACCGTCGTTGTCGTTTGAAACGTCCATCCGACGGTTCCGTTCGCGTAACCGCCGAGTCCGTTGACGAAAGTTGGCATCGCTTCGAACGTACTTTGAGCGTGTGACACACAAGCTGCTGAAAGTGCAATGGCCTGAAATAATCTTTTCATGGGTGGATGGGTTTGGTTTATCGGGAATATGTCTCGCGGGCAATTTGTCTTTCAGGAAGGCACGTTAACACCAAACGCTTCGGGGAGCATTTCAAAAACCCGCCGGCCACGTTTTCTCGCAGGTCGTCATCCTGCGCGCGGCGATTTTCAACTCGGTTTCAAGGTCGGAACAGTCGGGGTGAAACCGTGCAGCCAGGGATTCCGGGTTGTTTCTCATTGGCCCTGGTCCTGCCCGGATTTTGCCGACAGTTCGCGCAGCGCCGTTTTGAGGATCTTTCCGGTGGCGTTGCGTGGCAACGCGGGCATCGTGATGATGTGGCGCGGGATTTTGTAGTCCGCCAGCCGCGGTTTGAGGAATTGCTGCAACGTCCTCTCGTCGGCGGTGACACCGTCGTTGAACGCCACGTAGGCCACAGGTTGTTCGCCCTTGCGAACGTCCGGCACTCCGATGACCGCCACCTCCTTCACGCCGGGGAATTGATACAGCACTTCCTCGATCTCTCGCGGATACACATTGATGCCGTTGACCAGCAGCATGTCTTTCTTGCGGTCGGTGATGTAAAAATAACCGTCCTCGTCGCGATAACCGATGTCGCCGGTCAACAACCAGCCACCGCGCATCACTTCGGCGGTCGCCTGCGGATTCTTCCAGTAACCCTGCATGACGTTTCCGCCCCGGACGCAAATCTCCCCGATTTCCTTAGGCCCAAGAATCCTGCCTGATTCATCCTGAACACTGACCTCAACGTTGGGAATGGGCAGGCCAATCGAGCCGACCTTTCGCACGCCGCGCAATGGATTTTTGGAAACAACCGGGCTGGCCTCGCTCAATCCATAGCCTTCTATGAGCGGTATTTTGAATTTCTCCTCAAAATCCTTCAGCACCTGCGCCGGCAACGGCGCCGCGCCGCTGATGCAGATGCGGAACGGCAACGGCATCGCTGCCGGGGCGCTGGCCAGTGTGCGATAAAATTGCGGGATCGCCGGCAGGATCGTCGCCCGTCGCTCGCAAAATTCCTGTAGGATTTGCCGCGGCTGATGCAGCGACCTGGCCAGCACCAGGGAGCCGCCCACGATCAGCGGAAGCAAAATCCCCACTGTCAGCATGTAACTGTGGAACATCGGCAGCAGCACCGCCATCCGGTCCTGGTCCACGGTTTCCAGCACGATGCGGCAGCTCTCCACGTTGTGCAGCAGGTTGCCGTGCGAGAGCATCGCCCCCTTGGGCCGGCCCGTCGTGCCGGAGGTGTAAATGAGCACCGCAAGATCGGACTCCGTGGATTGCCGATTGCCGATTGCCGATTGCCGATCGCCATCCGCAGGCTGAAATTCCTCGACCTTGAGAAACTTCAATTCCGGCCTTTCCGCCGTCAGCGCGGGGAAATGCGCGCTTAATTCCACGTCGCTGATGAGAAGATTTGCGTCCGCATCGGCCAGAATGTAGGAAACCTCCTGCGGCTTGAGAAAATTGTTGATCGGCACGACCACTGCGCCCGCTCCCAAAATGCCGAACAACGCCGGCACGAACTCCGGACAATTCTTCAGCCAGATGGCCACACGGTCACCGGGTTTGACGCCAAAGGATTGGGTCAGTTGCCGCGTCACCGCCTCGGATCGGGCCAGCAGCGAGGCGTAGGTGAATTCCGATTCGCCCCAATACAGGGCGGTCTTGTCGGGCCGTTTCCGCGCGGAATCGGCAAAGGCTTGTGCGAGGTTCATTCGGGTCAAAGTAGCCCGCACCAACACCCCGGTGAAGCCCAAAAATGGTACGGGGGCAGGATTTTCAGACGGAACATTGCGCATAAATCGCATTAATTTGCAGCCGCGCTTGTCAGTCGGCGCAGGACTTTTTTATATTCCGCCCGTGATTGACACGGACGAAAAGCTGGCCGCGTTCCTGCCGGTGGTGCGCGCGGCTGACTGGGTTGCTTTGGACACGGAAGCGGACAGCCTCCACGCCTATCCTGAAAAGGTCTGCCTCATCCAGATCAGCACCATCGCAGGCGACAGGCTCGTGGACCCGCTGGCGGACATTGACTTGCATCCGTTCCTCGACGCGCTCGGTTCGCACGCGCTCATCATGCACGGCGCGGATTACGATCTGCGCCTGCTGGAGAAACATCACAAGTTCATCCCCGGCGCGATCTTCGACACCATGCTCGCGGCGCGGCTGCTCGGAGAACGCCAGTTCGGACTGCAATCGCTCGTGGAAAAATTTCTCGGAGTGAAACTGGAAAAAGGCTCGCAAAAGGCCAACTGGGCCAGACGCCCGCTGACTCCGCGCATGCTGGAATACGCCCGCAACGACACGCACCATCTCAAACCGCTCGCCGACAGGCTCAAGTCCGAGTTGCAGGAAAAACATCGCCTCGCCTGGCACGAGGAAATGTGCGCGCGGCTCATCGCGGATTGCACACAGCCGCGTCCCGTGGACACGGACGGCATTTGGCGCGTCAAAGGCAGTCATGTGCTGTCGCGGCCCGCGCTGGCCGTGTTGCGCGAACTCTGGCACTGGCGCGAAGCCGAGGCCGTGGCCGCCAACCGCCCTCCGTTTTTCATCCTTCAACACGAAAAACTGGTGGAACTCGCCGCAGCCGCCACAGCCCAGAACATCGAACCGTTGTTGCCCAACCATTTGTCCGACCGGCGGCGCGCGGCACTGCTTCGCGCCGTGAAAGCCGGATTGGAGTTGCCCGCGAACGAACACCCGCATCATCCCAAGCGAACGAGTTATCGCCCGTCGGAAGCCGAGCGTCGTCGGTACGCGGAGATTGAAAAACGTCGCGACGGCCGCGCCACGAAGCTGGGCATTGACCCGACGCTCATCGCCAGCCGGCCCATGATTTCCGAACTGGCGCGCGACTGGAACAAGCACGAACCGGAGTTGATGCACTGGCAGCGCGAGCTGCTAAAGCCCTGATTCGGTTCATTGACTTGGCTTTTGGCCGGGCATAGCATGGCGACACCAACGAAAGACAAACGATGCTGGAAACGATAGAGAAGCTGATCATCCTACAGGACCGCGACCGAAAAATCCGCCGTGTCGAGGCGGAACTGGCAAACATCGAACCCGAACGGACAGTCCTCAAAACCAAAGCCTCCGGCGCGCTGGCAAATCTCGAAGCCGCAAAAACCCGCGTCAAACAGATCGAATCCGAACGCAAACGCCTGGAACTCGACGTCGAAGCCAAAAAATCGCAGATCGAAAAATACGCGAACCAACAGCTCCAGACGCGCAAGAACGAGGAATATCGCGCCCTGGCCCTGGAAATCGAACACTGCAAGGCGGACATCACAAAGATCGAGGACAAGGAAATCGAGTTGATGGAACAGGCCGAGGCGGCGCAGAAGGAAGTCGTCCGCTGCAACGGCCTCGCCAACGAGGCCAAAAAACTTCAGGACGATCAGGTCGCAAAGCTCGGCTCGCGCGAAGACAATCTGAAAAAGGAACTCGCCGAACTGAAAAGCAATCGCGACGAACTCGCTTCAGCCGTCGAGGACGGTGTCCGCGCCCGTTACGAGAGACTTTTCAAGAGCAAGGGGGAAAACGTGGTGGTGGGCATCGAACACGGCGTTTGCGGCGGTTGCCACATGAAACTGCCGGCGCAGGTGCTCGTCGCCTGCAGAAGCGCGCAGGAAGTCATCACCTGCACCAATTGTGGTCGAATCCTTTATTTCACCCGCGACATGGACATGGTAGCGGCGGATTGAGTTTGCGGCTGTTTCAAGCTTCGCAGCCGCCGTTGCGCAGTCTCCGTGTAGCGTGATATTCTTGCGCGATGCCGGACATCGTCCTCACCACGCTCAACGCGAAATACATCCACGCCGCGTTCGGCCTGCGGTATCTCTTCGCCAATCTCGGAGCGCTGCGAGAGCGGGCGCGCATCGTTGAGTTCGACATCAATCAACGGCCCGTGGACATCGCCGAAGTGTTGCTGGCGCAGAATCCGGGAATCATCGGCATCGGCATTTACATCTGGAACGTCGCGCCTGCGACGGAAGTTGTGGCCGCCATCAAACGCGTGCGCCCGGAGGTGATTGTCATTCTTGGCGGGCCGGAGGTGAGTTACGAAACGGAGTCGCAGCCCATCGTGCAACTGGCCGACCACGTCATCACCGGCGAGGCGGATTTGAAGTTTGCGGAGGTGTGCGGACTGTTGTTGGAGCATCCGGCAGTTGGAGTTCAAGCTTCAGCTTGCACGGGGGCCACGCTAAAGCGTGAACTCCAGCTTCCCAAAATCATTGCTGCGCCGCTGCCGGAATTCTCGCAACTGACGCTGCCCTACGAGTTTTACGACGCGCAGGACATCGCGCATCGCGTCATTTACGTTGAGGCGTCGCGGGGTTGTCCGTTCACCTGCGAGTTCTGTTTGTCGTCGCTGGACATTCCCGTTCGGCAGGCGGCGCTGCCCGTTTTCCTTTCCGAGATGCAGAAGCTCCTCGATCGCGGCGTGCGGCAGTTCAAGTTTGTTGACCGCACGTTCAACCTGAACATCGCCGTCGGCAGCGCCATCCTTGAATTTTTTCTGGAACGTCATCAACCGGGAAACTTTTACCATTTTGAGATGATACCGGATCGTTTGCCGGATGCGTTGCGCGGTATCATTGCGAAGTTCCCGCCCGGATCGCTGCAATTCGAGGTCGGCATCCAGACGTTCAATCCGGAAGTCGCCGCGCTCATCAGTCGCAGGCAAAACTACGAACGATTGACCGACAACCTGCGTTTCCTGCGCAATCACACCGGCGTCCATGTGCATGCGGATTTGATCGCGGGTTTGCCGGGCGAAACGGTGGAGAGTTTTGGGGCGGGCTTCGACAGTCTCATCGCGTTGCAACCGCAGGAAATCCAGGTCGGCATATTGAAACGGCTGTGCGGCACGCCGATCGTGAGGCACGATTCGGAATGGCGGATGACCTATAATCCGCATCCGCCTTACGAAATCCTGCAAACGCGGTTGATTGATTTCCCGGCGATGCAACAACTGCGGCGATTCGCCCGCTATTGGGACTTGATCGGCAACAGCGGAAATTTCGTTGAGACGACACCGCTTATCTGGCGTGGCCAGCCGTCGCCGTTCAATTCGTTCATGCGATGCAGCCAATGGTTGCACACGCGCACGGGACGCACCGACGGCATCGCTCTGATGCGGCTGATGGAACTGTTGTTTGAGTTTCTCGCTCTGGAGCGCGGGCTTGATGCCGGTTTCGTCGCGCCGGTTCTCTGGCGCGATTATCAACGTGGCGGACGACGCGACAAACCGACATTCCTCCGGGAGTTTCTGAGCGACGATGAAACGCCAGAACCACGGCGCACCCGTTCCTTGCTCAAGCGACAATCCCGGCATCAGGTCTGACGGGAATGGGAACTTGTGCCCGGCGGAGTTTCAGCGCGCCTTCAAGCAGAAAGCATTGAAACCCCGGTCCGAAGTCGAACCTTGATTTCCGAAATCAGCACGCGGCAAATCAGGTGGACGTGGCAGCTTTGGACTTCGTTCCACACCATGTGAAGCAGACGCACAGTGCCAGGAGCAGGAGGTTGCAGACGCCCATGGTTTTGAGCACGGTGGTCAGCGTGTCGTGAAAGCGGGTGAGCGCCCATCCGTAGCCCACTGCCAGCAGAACGAGGAAGGGCACGATCTTGAATGACGAGCGCGCGAGCAGGTTGTTAAGCAGCACGTTGGCCATGGCCAGCGGCAGCATGGCGAGCGCATACCACGGCAGCACCGACGCTGCCACGTTCACGTAGGTGTCCTTGAACATCAGTCTCACTGCAAACGGGCCGATCACCCACAGGCCCACCGCGCCCACGGCTGCCAGGGCACCAGTGCCCAGCAACACGGGCACCATGAGATCGCTTTCCTGTGACCTGGCGGTGCTGTGGACGATTTTGGGGAACATCACCATGGCCAGCGGCGTGACCAGCCACATCAGAGCGCGGGACAACGTTCCCGCCGCGACGTAGAAGCCGGTTTCGTCCGCGTTGAAATACGCCTTCACAAACATCGTGTCCGCCGTGAACAGGAATTGAAACGCGCCGAAGCCGAGCATCAACGGGATAACCTGGGAAAGGACTGCGCGTTTGTCGCAGGGCAGTGGCGGCAACATCCAAAGCGACCTCGAATGCCAGAGGGCGACGCTCGTTGCGAAGGCCAGGCCCATGAGCACGCCGGCCATCATTCCGGCCGCGTGCGCGGCGAAGACCATCACGGCCAGCGTCGCCACGGCCAGCCTGCCGACGCCGTTGAAGATCATGGACCAGCCGAGCCACATGAAGTTTTGTTGTCCCTGCAACACGCCGCAAAACATTGGAAACCACAACGAGAGCAAAATGACCGGCAACGTGATCCAGAACGACATGGGGTTGGTGATGGACCAGCGTTCGAGGATTTGCGCCTGGAACATCAGCGCTACCAGCGCACCGGCGAGGCAGAGGACGAACGTGCCGATCCAGATCATGCGGATGGTTCCGGCGAGTTCGCGCAGCCGGTTTGTGGCGAGGGCATGGGCTGTCTGCTGGGCCAGCACCATCTGCATGGGAATCATGGGAACACACATGGCCAGCGCCAGCATCGTTCCAAAGATGCCGTATTCGGACTCCGGGATTTTCTTGGAAAGAAAATGAACGAAAACCATGAAGAATCCGTTCGCCACGTTGGCAATCATGAGCCAGCCGCTCTGTCGGAAGAATGTCGAGCGATGCGCGGAGCCGTGGGGTTGCGAAGCCCCGGTCTGGTCAGTGGTCATGCGTGTGGTTGAAAGCTCACGGCTGGGATTTCAGGAAACGGGCGAGCATGGAACGGGCGCGTTCGACCTGCGCCAGCGAGATCCATTCGTCCGATGTGTGCGCCTGGGCGATGTCGCCGGGGCCGAACACGACGCTGGGATTTCCGCCTGCGGACAACACGGCGGCATCGCAAAAAAAATGAACGCCCAGCGGCTTGCGACCGCCCATGTCGCGGAGGAATTGGTTGACGAGCGGATGGCGTGTGTCGGTTTCCAGCGGCAGACAGGGAACGGCTTTTGTCTCCTGAAGTCTGGCTTTGAGTCCTTTTGAGCGGAGCAGGGCGAGGATTTCGCGGCGCACGCCGGAGTCGGTTTCACCGGGCAGTGTGCGGCGGTCCACCTCGATGGTGCAACGGTCGGGAACGATGTTGGCCTGGGTGCCGCCGCAGATGACACCGACATTGGCGGTGGGGTGGCCGAGCAGTGAATGTCGTCGTTTCTTGAGCAACCGCACGTAATCCGTCTGCAACACGTCCACGATGCGGGCCATGTCGTGGACGGCGTTGTGGCCGAACTGCGGTGTCGAGCCGTGCGCCGCGCGACCGTGTGTTTCCAGTTCGAGCCAGAGGTTGCCCTTGTGAGCAGTGATGACCTGCAATCCGGTCGGCTCGCCCACGATGGCCAGGTCCGCCTTGAGCCGGCTTTTGGCAAGCGCACGAGAACCGGCCTGCGCGTGTTCTTCGTCCACCAGTCCGGCGAAGACGATTTCGGTTTCCCTGGGGCGGGATTGCGAACGGGCCACGTCGCACAACGCACCCAGCATGGCCGCCACGGACCCCTTTGTGTCGCATGCGCCGCGACCGTACACACGACCGGATTTGACTCGCGGCATGAATTGCACGTCAAACGCGGCGTTGACCGTGTCCAGATGAGGTGCGAGCAGGATGCGGCGATGGATTTTTCCTGAGGGCGCGAGACGCACGATGACATTGGCGCGACCTTTGGAAACGGCTTGAAAGGCGACGGCCATTCCCGCGCGCGCGGCTGTGGCCGCGATGAATTCGGCCACACGTTGTTCTCCGGCGCGCGGATGGTTCGGCGGGAGGAAGGCGGGATTGACGCTCGGCAGAGCGATCAGTTCATGCAAAAGTTTTGCCGTTTTGTTCATGGAATCCAAAGCGCGGTGGCAGAGCATACGGGGTGATGCATGGAAGTGTCGAGAATGGATGCTTGGCGCGCAAAATCGGAAATTGAATGGAGAAAACTATGATTTTGGCCGAAAACACGCTGTTTTTTTCATTTCGGGCTTGCTGTGTGCGCTGACGAAAGTAAGAACTAAGTCGTGTCATGCAACAAACAACAATCGCCGGACTGGCCGAAGCAGCGTGCGGAGAATTTGAGCGCCTTCATTTTGTTCCGACAAGTGAGTGTGCCGGGGCTGGCTGCCTTGCGATTCAACTGATTTCGGAGACGTCACTCATCTCAATTTATGCGACCTGAACAATGGAACATTTTCAAGCGCGCGGCGCGTCTCGAAAAACTCGATGCCGTGCCCATGGCCCTGATCATAGACAGCCCGTGGATACCGGGCTATCTCGGAGTGAAACACATGGATTTCTACCTCGACCGGGACATCTGGTTTGAGTCGCACTTGAAAATTCATCGGGAGTTTCCCGACATCATTTTTGTTCCCGGCTGGTGGATGGAATACGGCATGGCCGCCGAACCGTCGGCATTGGGGTCCAAGATCAAGTTCTGGCAGGACAACACTCCGAGCGAATACCACACGCTCTTTCATATCGAGGACATCGCGGAATTCCCGGAATACGAGGTGGAGAACGACGCGCTCATGGCGCTTACGC
>DAOLDN010000110.1:0-7507 GCA_035327385.1 Verrucomicrobiota bacterium
TGCTATTCCCGCACATCCTTCCCGGCGACCCCAGCAGAAATTGATATGCGCCCCGACCGCCTTTGGCGCAATTCTTCGCGCAATTGGAGACTCATTACGGGACACGACCTGAAGCGATGCGGACAAAGCTGCCCCGGAGACAAGGTATGGAGCGTGTATGAAGCCACAATTTCGACTTGGCATCGGCAGTGCTTGGTTCAAGGCGTGCGCCGGGCAACTGCATCTTCCTTTGTCTCGCACGCCCGGGATTTCAGGGTTTGGGCGTGGAAGGGAATCGTCGCATCTGTGTGCAGCTTCCATGCGCTCGCCAACTGCCAAGCAGCGGAATCCACGTCGCCCGCAGTCCCCGGTGCTGAAGTCGTCGGGCACACAATCCGCACGACAGATGGAGAATCGGTTTCTTCGTTTGAGGTGTCGCACGCGGCGTTGATGCCGGACTGGAATCCGGCGTACTTCGAGCACGAATCCTCGCTGATGATGACATCCGAAACGGACGACAGCGATTCATTCCTGTGGATTTTCAATGAGCGAGGCGAACTGGCGTGGTCCGGTTTTGAAGCCGGATATGGAATGCCGTTTGCGGAGTCGGTCATTCAAGGCAACAACGGAACGGCCCATGAATACAACGACCGAATGCTTTACGTGAGATTTTCCCGCGCGTTTTGAGGGTTGGTTTCCGCGCGGGCGCCCTGCCACTGTTTGGCAGGGCGTTCATTTTTCAGGGGCAACGGCGTTCGTACCATCCACAGTGGGCGTGAAATCATCCAATGTCAGCCGCCCTTCGCTCGTCGTGCGCATGCGATTCCATTTCGATCCGCCGTATAGCAGGCTTTGGATTCGATAATCGAAAGCCTTCGATTCGATGACAGGCTTGATGCGTGTGATCATCGAGATGTTGTTGAGGTGAACGGTCACCTCCTGTTTCGCGGTGTCGAGTCGTGGCACGGTCAATGACTCGCTGCTGAGTCCTTTCCCAACATAAAAGCCGTTGAGGTAGATTTTGTGAACGCCGCCGATCAGTTCCACCGGTTCGGGCGATTCGTTGCTGAAACGCAGCGTGAATGTGGCCGTGGTTTCGAACGCGGTCACTTCGGTCAACCGCACATTGACGATGCCGACCGACACCGGCGATTGCGACGCGCAGCCGGCCAGAAACAACGGCAGCAACGCCAGAAGCCAGAGGAAATGTTTCATATTCAGCCGCAATTAAAGCCGCGCGAACGGAGGAAGCAATCTGTTTCTGGCCTTATTCGCCCGCTGTTCCCAGCCGCCAACGACCGGTGCCGTTCCCTCTTCAACGGGATTGAACCAGCACTCGAAACGAGCGTCCGAGATGTTCGGGGTGGGTCAACGTCCGGAATTGTCGCGTGTGTTCCGGTTGCCAGTCTCCAAAACCACTGCCCAGTGTCCAGGCGCGCGACGCGATTTCAGTCAGGAACTTCGATTGTGTCTCAAAGATCCCGGTTCGCAAACCGGCCGATTCGCCCGCAGTTTGAATCTCCGTGAAATGGACGTGCGCCGTGATGTCCTGCTCTCCGGGGGCGGCGAGAATGTCCCCGGTTGCGTGATGCCGATGATAGGCGCGCAATGTTCCGTTCCCGCGCTCCGGGGAGATCCATTCGTCAGCCGTCAGGCCGTAATCCAAAGTCAGTAATTTTCCGCGCGCCAGACATCCGGCGGCTTTGCGCCACCATTCGGTCGCAACGGGACAGGTTTCGACAATGAATCCATCCGACAGTGCCGGCCACAATTCGCGCGGAAACCGGGATGAAATTTGCAACTCATCCACCGGATGCGGCAGCCTGCTCCAGACAAATCGGTCGCCGTCGGCGGCCACTCCCCATTCGAACCACCGACGCTTGACGGCGTCCCAGCCGAACCGATGAACGGGCATGGCGTCCAGCAGTTCATTGCTGAAAATGATGCCGGTCACGGGGAAGCGGTTTGTCGCGTCCAAAGCGTCCACCCATTTCACGCGACCGGAGAATTCCGCCAGCGTCCGCCGCTGCCAGTCGCGTCGGCGTGCCGACGGCTCGACGATGATGTATTCGATCCGGTCGAGAAGTTGCGGACGTTGCCGCTTGAACCAGTTCAAAACATCGCCCGCGAGCTTTGCGTCGTGCGCGCCGGCTTCGACGAGACTGAGGATTGGAGAATGAGGTTCGAGTGCGGTCAGCCAGTCGGCGAATTGAAACGCCAACAGCTCTCCAAACAGCCTGCCTACACTGACGTTGGTGTAGAAATGTCCCTGCCTGCCAACGGTGTCCGGTTCCCTATCGTAAAATCCACAATCAGGACAATAGAGAGCCAGTTCCATGAACCGGGCGAACGGGATCGGGCCGCGCGCCTGAATTTCAGCGAGAATTATTTCAGGGCCGGACGCAAATGTTGTTTGCAGGTTGGTGCGGTTCTGGCTACTAGTCGCGCTGTCGTGCATCTCGAGAATACTTATGGCCAAAATTGATGCTTTCTTCAACCTGATGTTCGAGCAGAAAGCCTCGGACCTGCATTTGTCATCGGGCAACAACCCCATGTTGCGCATCAATGGCGAACTTCAGCGCGTGGACCATCCGCCTTTGGACAGCGATACGCTCAAGGCAATGCTCTACGAAATCGCCCCCGAATACAAAATCAAGCTCTTCGAGGAAACGGGCGACGTGGATTTCGGCTACGAAATCCCCAACATCTCCCGCTTCCGCGCCAATTTCTTCAACCAGAAGAACGGCATCTCCGCCGTGTTCCGTCAGATTCCAAGTCGCGTGTTGTCGTTCGAGGATTTTGAAAAGTTCGACGCTCCCCTGCCCGCCGTTTTGAAAAAGTTTTGCATGCTGCACAAGGGCCTGGTCGTTGTCACGGGCGCCACGGGCTCCGGCAAATCCACGACGCTGGCCGCGATGATTGATTACTGCAACAAGAACCGCAAGGACCACATCATCACCGTTGAAGACCCCATTGAATTCGTGCATGAGAGCAAGAACAGCCTCGTGAACCACCGCGAAGTGGGCGTGCATACGAAATCGTTTGCCTCCGCGTTACGCGGCGCGTTGCGCGAAGACCCAGACATCATTCTCATCGGTGAATTGCGTGACCTGGAAACAATCGAGCTGGCGCTGACCGCCGCGGCCACGGGACATTTGGTGTTTGGCACACTGCACACGCCCAGCGCAGCCAAGACCGTGGACCGTATCATTGACGTGTTCCCCGCCGACCAGCAGAACAAAATTCGCGCGACGTTGTCCGAGGCGCTCAAGGGCGTCGTGGCCCAAAACCTTTTCAAACGCATTGACAAGAAGGGCCGCGTGGCGGCGTTGGAAATCCTGGTGTTCACCACAGCCATCGCCAATCTCGTGCGCGAAGGCAAGACACACCAGATTCCCGGCATGATCCAGGTCGGCAAAAAAATCGGCAACCAGCCGCTCGATGACGCCATCATGGAACATCTGCGCATGCGGCGCATTTCGCCCGAGGAAGCCTACGACAAGTGCCTGGACAAGAAAAAATTCCGTCCGTTCCTGACCAACCCGCCGGACGACGAGGAGATTTGACCTATGCGAAGACCCGAGCTTGATTTCATTCTCTCGAAGATGCTGGCGTCGCAACCCGAGGTTTCCGACTTGTTGTTCACGGTGGACAAGCCGTTTCAGGTGGAAGCGTTCGGCGAACTCAAACCCGTGGAAATGGAGCCGCCGATCGAACGTTTGACACCGTTTCAAACCGAGATGATTGCGCTCAATCTCATCGGCGAAAATCAATGGCACATCCAGGACCTTTTGCGCGCGGGTTCGTGCGACGCCTCCTATGCGTTGTCCGAAAAGGACCGCTTCCGCGTGAACGTGTTTTCACAACGCGGCCTCTACTCCATCGTCTGCCGCAAACTCAACACCCAGATTCCCACGATCCAAGCCCTGCAACTGCCGGAGATCATTCGCCAGATTCCGCGCGAAAAGACGGGACTGGTTCTCGTGACCGGCGCGACCGGGTCCGGAAAATCCACCACCCTGGCCGCCATCCTCAACGACATCAACCAGAACAAACCTGTCCATATCGTCACGCTGGAAGACCCGGTCGAATACATTCACCCGCACTGCAAGGCCACGTTCAACCAACGCGAACTGGGGACGGATTTCGACCAGTTCTCAAGCGGCCTGCGCGCCGCGTTGCGCCAGGCCCCGAAGGTGATTCTCGTCGGTGAAATGCGCGATCGCGAAACGGTGAGCATCGCTTTGAGCGCCGCCGAAACAGGCCACCTGGTGTTGAGCACGCTGCACACGATTGACGCGGGCCAGTCCATCAACCGCATTCTCGGCATGTTTGAAATCGCCGAGCAGGAACAGATCCGCGCGCGTCTGGCGGACACGTTGCGCTGGGTCGTCAGCCAGCGGCTGGTCCCCAGAATTGGAGGCGGACGCCACGCATTGTTCGAGATCATGGGTTCCAACCTCCGCACCCAGGAAACCATCCGCCTCGGCGAAAGCGAAGGGAAAAGCTTTTACGAAATCATCGAAGCCAGCCAGTCATTCGGCTGGCGCACGTTCGACCAGTCCGCGCTCGACGCCTACGCGGACGGCAAGGTCACCGAGGAAACCGCCCTGCTCTATTGCACCAAACGCGGGCCTGTCACGCGCGGCATTGACAATTTCAAGAAGGCGCGCGGCGAAACCACCACCACGGTCGGAACGCTTCGCATGCGGCCCACGCCCACTGGCGGCAACGGCACGCCGCCTCCAGTGCCAGTTACCGTCAAACTCAAATAATCATGAGCGACCATTTTGAATTCATCAGCGCAAGCGACAAACCGGCGTTGCTGGCGTTCTCGACCCCCGAATGGTTACAGGCCGTGAAGACGGCATTGGAGGAACTGGGCTACAAAGTCCACACCGCTGCCACCCACAGCGACTTCCTCATCCGTTTCACAGAAGTCCACTATCAACTGGTCATCGTCGAGGAACTCTTCGCCGCCAACAGCCCCGACGAAAACACCACATTGCTGACCCTCCAGCGCATGCCAATGTCCCAGCGACGCCATGCCACCGTCATACTCTTCGGCAATTCCTACCAGACTTTCACGCCCATGCAGGCGTTCCAAAACAGCGTTCACGCCGTCATCAACAGTTCCGAACTGTTCCTGCTCAAGCAATTGATCGAGAAAACCGTCGCGGACAACAGCCTGTTCCTCAGCAGTTTTCGCGAAGCGCAACAAATCGTGCTCTCAACCGTCAAAGACTGAACGGTCCGCAAAAAAATCCGGTTGACAATTCTTCATGTTAAATCAATCTATCCGCATCCGTTGATACCAACGGTCTCATGCAGAGTGGCTGAGGGACTGGCCCAGTGACGCTACGGCAACCGGCTTCGAATTCGTTCGGAGTGCAGGTGCCAAATCCAGCCCGGAGCGGTTTCCGGGAAAAATGAGATGCGTGCGCAGATTTATCGTCGCCCCGTCTCTCCATGAGTCGGGGCTTTTTGTTTGCCCTGAAATCAGATTGGAGCGCGGACTTTAGGCCGCTTCAATGCGCAAAGCGAACAGCGCTTCGATAATTTGAACGCCTCGCGAATGTGGACGCTGAAGCGGGCTAAAGCCCGCGCTTCTCGGAAAAATTGAAGAATATTTATGAGTGAAAAGCACGATGGATTCATGAAGGCCCTCAAGTGCCGCGAGTGCGGTCGCGAATACCCGCTCACCGCCACGCACGTCTGCGAATTCGACTTTGGCCCGCTGGAAGTCGCCTACGATTACCACCGCATCAAAAAGTCGCTGACGAAAGCGACGATCCAATCGCGCACCAAATCCATGTGGCGCTACCGCGAACTGCTGCCAGTCGCCAATGACCCGACCGTCGGCCTGCAGGCCGGTTTCACGCCGCTCGTGAAAGCGGATCGCCTCGCCAAAGTGCTCGGTATTCGCGAACTCTGGATCAAGAACGACACCGTGAATTATCCCACGCTCTCGTTCAAGGATCGCGTCGTGAGCGTCGCATTGAGCCGTTCGAAAGAACTCGGCTTCAAAACTGTCGCTTGTGCATCCACTGGCAATCTCGCCAATTCAGTCGCAGCGCAGGCTGCCGCTGCAGGGCTGGAGTCCTACGTCTTCATTCCGTCCGACCTCGAACTGGGCAAGGTCGTCAACTCGCTCGTTTATGGCGCGAATGTCATCGGCATCAAAGGTCATTACGACGAAGTGAACCGGCTCTGCGCCGAGATCGCGGGCAAGTTCGGCTGGGCGTTCGTGAACGTGAACATGCGCCCCTACTACGCGGAAGGCTCGAAGAGCATGGCGTATGAGATCATTGAGCAACTAGGCTGGCGCATTCCGCAACACACCGTCGTGCCGATGGCTTCCGGCTCGCTACTGACGAAAATCCAGAAAGGCTACCAGGAATTCATCAAGCTCGGCATCGTGAGCGAAACGAAGTATTCCGTGCATGGCGCGCAGGCAACCGGTTGCTCGCCGATCTCCGTCGCGCAGAAGGCGGGACTGGATTTCTTCAAGCCCGTCAAACCGAACACGATTGCGAAATCGCTCGCCATCGGCACGCCGGCGGACGGCTTCTACGCGTTGCGCGTGATGAAGGAAACCGGCGGCGCGGCCGACGACGTGACCGACGACGAAATCCGCGAAGGCATCCGGCTGCTCGCCGAGAACGAAGGTATCTTCGCCGAAACCGCGGGTGGCGTGACCACGGCGGTGGCCAAGAAACTCATTGCCTCGGGCAAGATTCCGGCGAATGATTCCGCCGTCCTCTGCATCACCGGCAACGGCCTGAAGACGCTCGATGCGGTCGTGGGCCACGTCGGCAAGACGCGCGAAATCAAGCCGAGCCTGCGCGAGTTCGAAGCGATGCTCGCGAGTGAGGAGAAGGTCAGCGCGTAAGAATTGAACGCTCAACCGCAATGAGCATCAAAATACCGGATCACTATAAGCAGCTAAGAAAGCGCCTCGCCTTCGACAGCATTTCGATTGGATACGCATCCATCGAACTAGCGCCTGTTAAAAGCCTAGATGCTTTGCAGCAAGGCTACGGAATTGTGCCTTCGGGTGACACGACAGATTGGCAGGATGAGTGGGTCGTAATTGGTAACGAAGGATTGTGTGGCGACCCTATCTTCATTGACGCAACTAAAGAGGAATACCCAGTTTATACTGCTGCTCATGGCATGGGCGAGTGGAGCCCACAACTCATCGCTCCCAGCTTTTCTATTTTTGCTAAGATTCTTGAACAATTACAGAGTCTTGCTCGCGGACGTACCACGCCTGTTGAGATGGAGCGAAATCCACTAACTAACAAAGAACGAAAAGCCTTCTTGAAATCGATTACTCGATACGATTCAAGCATCGATGTTAGTTTTTGGCAGAGCATCTGTGAAACCGGAACTTAACTGATTACCCTCGTCCGAGGTAATACCCCTTTTATTGAAATTGAATTTATGGCAAAGAAAGTTCGAATCCCAACACCGCTCCGCAAGTTGACCAACAACGAGGAGCTGGTCGAAGTCAACGCCGCCACCA
>DAOLDN010000110.1:7607-9324 GCA_035327385.1 Verrucomicrobiota bacterium
AAGTTGACCAACAACGAGGAGCTGGTCGAAGTCAACGCCGCCACCATTGGCGAGGCGATCACCGAATTGCAGTCCCGCTACCCCGGCATCGCCGAGCGGCTCGTGGACGAAAAAGGCGAAGTCCGCCGGTTCGTGAACGTCTATGTGAACGAGGAGGACATCCGCTTTCTCAAGAATTCGCAGACCCCGCTCAAGGACGGCGACGAAATCAGCATCATCCCGGCGATTGCGGGAGGCTAGACAAACTTCGGTGGGGCGAGGCTACCGACGAGCCGCAGCTCGCGAGGACGCTCGCCCCACCAAAACAATCAATGAAAACGCTCGCCCTCACCCTAACCCTCTCCCTCGAGGAGAGGGAACAGCGAGCGGTTGCTTCGGGTAAATCGGATGACTGCGGCACAACTGCAGCCTCACGAGTTATCAACAACCGGCGAAACATTCACCCTCTCCTTGGGGAGAGGGCCGGGGTGAGGGAGGACAATTAAACCATTTCATCCATGCCCACAAAAAAGAAGAAATCCGCCGCGACCACTGCCAGGACGCCGCAGCAAACGCGCCTGTGGCTGATGTATCCGCCCAAGCTCATCACCAAGCCGCTGATCTGGCAACTGGGTCACAAGTTCAAGCTCGTGACCAACATCCGCCAGGCCAGTGTCACCGACGAGATCGGCATTGTCTGCCTCGAACTCGACGGCGAACGCGCCGAGATCAAAGCCGCGATCAAGTGGCTGGAAAAGACCGGCGTGAGCGTCGAGCCCGTGGAGATCAGCGCCATCGCGGGCTGACCACCGCCCTGTCAGTTTTGGCCCTGCGTCGGAGCAGGCGGGCTTGCCCGCAGTTGCTCGTTCAGAAATTCGTCAACGGCCCTTGCCACCAGTTGATTGGCAAACTCGTTTGGGTGGGCGTCAAACCGGTTGACCACGATCTGTCCGGATGGATGCACCTTCAGCACCGGCATCAGATCCAGATGCGGAACGCCCAGTTCGTTCCACAGTTGATCCAGTTGTTTGTGAACGAACGCGTATTCGTAGTCGTCGCCTGATTCGTGAATGAACGGGAACGTCACCGCGAGCAGCCGACCGCCGTTTGCCTCAACGAGGTCGCGTATCGCCTTGAGCCGCTCCTTTTGAACATTCCAGAGTTCACCTCGATAACCGTCCTTCACGAACGAATAATAATTATTCAACACGGGATCGCGCGCGGCCCTGTAGCGGTGATAGATCGTGTCCAGAAAGAAGCTGTGTCTTCGCAACCAGCCTCCGCGTTCCGCGTCCGCCATCAAGCGATACAGCGCGTCGCTCCATTCCGGGAACAGGTCCGCGATGTCGTTCAGGCAATACACCAGCACCACTTGATCGAATTTGTAGCCGTCGGCCACGGACTGCTGCAACAGTCTGAGTTCCATGCCGGTATCAATCCCGAACCGCGCGAGCACGTGAATCTCCCATTCCGGATGCGCGGCGCGAATCAGATTTGGAAAACGGGCCTCGACACTCTTGATCCCGTGGCCGGCAGTAAAGGAATCGCCGACGAAACTGACACGACTTTTGCCCGGTTCGATTTCCAGCGAATACTGGACGTTGTCCCGAAAACCGGCCGAGTTATAGACGCAATACCGCTCGATCCATTGCCTGGCCACCTTCGTGTAGGCGATGGAATCCGTCGTGTCGTGGATATGGCGGAAATAAATCTCCCCTCCAAGAAACGCCAGCAGCAC
>DAOLDN010000111.1:0-7410 GCA_035327385.1 Verrucomicrobiota bacterium
CAAATGGAATCCCGACGTGGACGACACCGCCATGGTGCTGCTCGCGTTGAGGCATATTGCAACGGATGATCCGAAGCGTCGCAACGAATGTTTTCAGCGCGGCCTCAAATGGATGATGGCGTTCCAGTGCAAAGACGGCGGCTGGGCGGCTTTTGACAAGGATTGCACAAAAAACATCCTTGAACGGGTACCTTTTGCTGACCACAACGCCATGCTCGATCCCGAGTGTGCCGACATCACCGCACGTATCCTCGAACTGCTCGGCTACGAGGGTTGGTCTACAGACCATCCGCAGATCAAACGCGCGCTAAAATACCTTCGTGACAACCAGGAACAGGACGGCTCGTGGTATGGCCGCTGGGGCGTAAATTACATCTACGGCACATGGCAGGTCTTGCGCGGCCTTCGAGCGCTGAACATCAATATGAACCAGCCTTGGATTGAACACGCCAAACGCTGGTTCGAAAGCGTCCAGCACTCCGACGGCGGCTGGGGCGAACGCTGCAACACCTACGACGATCCCGTCTTCAAGGGCCAAGGCCCCAGCACCGCCTCCCAAACCGCGTGGGCCGTGATGGGTCTGTGCGCGTTCGACAATCCCAACCTCCCCAGCCTCCAACGAGGCATCGAATACCTGATCCGCACACAAAACCCGGACGGTTCGTGGACTGAAGAAGAAACCACGGGCACCGGTTTCCCAAAAGTTTTCTATCTCAAATACGACATGTATCGCAACGCATGGCCGCTGCTGGCGCTGGCGACCTATCGCAAACTGTTGCAAAAACACAAATCCATCAACGGCCGGCCTGTGAGACTCCCGGAAACCGCGGACATCGCCTCCTGAGTCCATACGTGTCTCCACATTCGATTCGTCCGTTCCATTCCCGTCTCGACACCCCGGCCGCAACGCCCGACACTGGACACATGAGTTGGCTTTACCGCAGGCTGATCCGCCCCGCACTGTTCACACAAGACCCCGAAGAAATTCATGGCCAGACGCTTCACGCACTGTCATTGGCCGGACGACATGAAGTCCTCTGCGATGCACTGGAAAGTTTTCTCGCTCCACCGCCGTTGCCCGTGGAAGTTTTCGGATTGGAGTTTCCCAATCCCGTCGGCCTTGCCGCCGGCATGGACAAGGCAGGCGAGGCCGTTCCCACTTGGTCAGCGATGGGATTCGGTTTCACCGAGTTGGGAGGCGTGACACAACACGGCCAACCCGGCAATCCCCTGCCCCGCATCTTTCGCGCGATCCCGGCAGAAGCCATCGTCAACCGGATGGGCTTCAACAACCCCGGCGCAGACTCACTGGCCCGAACTCTCGCCGTATGGCACAACTCCGGCCGCTGGCCAGACCATCCCGTCGGCATCAACCTCGGCAAGACGAAAATCACTTCGCTGGAAAAAGCGGCCGAAGACTACGCACACTCCTATCGCGTTCTCTCACCACTGGCGGACTTCTTCGTTATCAACGTCAGTTCTCCCAACACGCCAAACCTCCGTCAGCTCCAGGACAAGTCCGCGCTGGACGACATCCTCGCCGTCTTGGGCGAAACTGGCGGTCATTCACCCAAACCCATTCTCGTCAAAGTCGCGCCCGACCTCTCCTTCGACGCGCTGAACGACGTCGTGGACGTTGCAATGAAGCGCCGCATCGCCGGAATTGTCGCCACAAACACCACCGTCACACGGCCCGATTCCAACGATCCCGGAGTCCGGGCCGTCTTCAGCGAAGCCGGAGGCTTGAGCGGACGCCCGTTACGGGCGCGCAGCACCGAAGTCATCCGCCATTTGTTCAGGCAAACTAACGGACAATTGCCGATCATTGGTGTGGGCGGAATTTTCAACGCGGAGGACGCCTGGGAGAAAATTGCCTCCGGCGCGACGCTGGTACAGATTTACACCGGGATCGTTTATGAAGGTCCGACGGTCGCAAAGCAAATCGTCAACGGACTGCGACGTAAACTGCAAGAATACGGCTGTAAAAGGCTGGCAGACGCCGTGGGAATCTGCATGAACACCAAATAACAGCCTGGAAACAATCACACCCTGGTGCCGATAACTTCCGAGATTCAATGCTTGACCGCTGAAGTCAAAGGGTTTATACACGTAACCGGTGAACCAGAAAAACCCTCAACCTCCAGATACTATGACCTTGACGAAACGAGACTTGGTTATCCGCATCAGTGAAGAAACTGGCTTGGTTCAACAACAAGTGCTGGATGTCGTTCAGAAAACGTTGGATTACATCGCCGAAGCCCTCGCCAAGGGAGACAAGGTCGAACTGAGAAACTTCGGCGTCTTTGAGGTCAAAATCCGCAAAGCACGGGTCGGCCGCAATCCAAACGCCCCCGAACACGACGTTCCCATCCCGGAACGTGCAGTCGTCAAATTCAAACCCGGCAAGGAAATGCGGGCCGATGTCATCCGCCTTTCTCCTGGTCCGTCGGCATCATCATCCACGCCGCCAGCCTGAGTCGCAGGCTGCTTCCGTCCCGCACCGTATGGCCGGCTGTAATCTTGTTTCCCGCCGGCCCGGTTTTGGTTTTTGCCTTTTGCGCCCGGCATCGTAACCTGTCGGGCACTTTATGGAACGATTGCCGGGATTCAGAGACTTTTACCCAGAACCGCTCCCACACAAGGACGTGTGGAGCGCCGACGCGCGACAATACATTTTCTCCAAATGGCGCGACACCGCACGACGCTACGGCTTCCGTGAATACGACGGCCCGCCGCTCGAACCCTTGGAACTGTTCACCACCAAAAGCGGCGACGAAATCGTCACGCAGCTCTACAACTTCGTGGACAAGGGCGAACGCGCCGTCGCGTTGCGACCGGAGATGACTCCGACCCTCGCGCGAATGATCGCCACGCACGAACGAGCCTACAAAAAACCCATCAAATGGTTTGCAATTCCCCAATTGTTCCGTTACGAGCGCCAACAAAAGGGACGCCTGCGCGAACATTTCCAATTCAATGCCGATGTCTTCGGTGAAACCGACGCAGCAGCAGACGCGGAACTGGTGGCGCTGTTGATTGACACACTCCGTTCCTTCGGCCTCACGGCGGAGGATTTTGTCATCCGCCTCAGCAGCCGCAACGCGTGGCACGAGTTCTATCACCACGGAACGCACACCACGGAACACGCGACACAAAACGAATACGAGTTCTTTCAGGTCATTGACAAACTGGAACGCACGCCGCCGGAGGAAAGCGAAAGGAAACTCGCCGCTCTCGGCTTCTCGCTGAACGCGGTCAATCAGTTCATCCACTCCGGCAAACCCACTGCGGAACTGGCGTCCATCCTCGACAATCTAGCCGCACGCGGCATGCGGGATTTTGTGAAGGTGGACTATCGCGTCATTCGCGGCCTGGCGTACTACACCGGCACGGTGTTCGAGGCGTTTGATCGCAAGGGCGAATTCCGCGCCATCGCCGGCGGCGGACGATACGACAACCTCGTGAAACTCATCAGCGGCGGCAGAGTCAGCCTGCCCGCGCTCGGCTTCGGCATGGGCGACGTCGTGTTACTGGAACTTCTCAAAGCGCGAAATTTGCTGCCGCAATTCACCGCGGGCGTGGATGTCTTTGTGCTGATCGAGGATGAAACCCTTCGCTTTCAATCACTGTCGCTCGTCCAGGATTTGCGCTCACGAGGCTTCGTGCTCGAATATCCCCTGACTCCCACAAAGTCAGACAAGCAATTCAAACGTGCCCAGGATTTGAAGGCCACCTACACCGCTATCGTCGAGAACGATTCCTACGTCCGCATCCGCAATCTCAGCACTCGCGAGGAGATTGTCGCCGGACTGAACGACGCCGCGAACCATATACGCTGACAAAAAACGGCGGGGCGCAAGCCCCGCCGTCACAAATTGTGCGCTTCGGATTACTTGGCCGCAGCCGGCGCTTTCTCTTCCTTCTCTTTCACCAACGTCGCGCCCTTGCCGAGACGCTTGCGCAGATAGGTCAGCTTGGCGCGCCGAACTGCACCCTGGCGTTCGACCTCGATCTTGTCCACGCGCGGTGAGTGCAACGGGAACACGCGTTCCACGCCTTCGCCGTAGCTGATGCGCCGCACAGTGAAGGTCTCGTTCAGGCCGCGTCCGCGTTTGCCAATCACGACACCCGAAAACACCTGGATGCGTTCCTTGTCGCCCTCGACGACCTTCGTGTGAACTCGCACCGAGTCGCCCACGGCGAACTTGGCTTCGTCCTTGCGAAATTGTTCCGATTCGATCTTTTCCAACAATGCCTGGTTCATAAATTGTTTTGGTGACAACTGGTTTTCTGTCTCGCCGCCGCGGTCTTGTCACCCAACCCGCCGCCTGCGTTTCAAAGCAAATCCGGCCTGTGCGCCGCCGTTCTCAAATGCGCCTGCTCCGCGCGCCATTTGGCGATGGCCTCGTGATTGCCCGAAAGCAGCACGTCCGGCACTTTCATCCCGCGAAACTCGGCCGGCCTCGTATAATGCGGATATTCCAGCAGCCCGCGGCTAAACGATTCGTCCTCGGCACTGGCCTCGTCGCCCAGTACTCCGGGAATCAACCGGGCCACTGCGTCCACAATCACCATCGCCGGCAGCGCGCCGTTCGTCAGGACATAATCGCCGATGGACAGTTCGTCATCCGCCAGTTTCTCCCGCACGCGCTCGTCAAACCCCTCATAATGTCCGGAGATGAGCAGCATGTGCTTCAACTCCGCCAGTTCCCGAGCGATGTCCTGGCTGAACGATCGTCCCGAAGGAGACAGCAGGATGACCTGCGTTTCTTCTCCGGCGAGCTTTTCGACCGCCTCAAAAATCGGCTCCGGCTTCAACAACATCCCCGGCCCACCACCGAACGGACGGTCATCCACGGTCTTGTGCCGGTCATGCGCGAAATCGCGCAAGTTGTGCAACTGCAACTCCAGCAGACCGGCCTGTCGCGCGCGCTTGATGATGCTCTCATCCAGCGGACCGGCGAACATGCCGGGAAATAGTGTGAGCACGTCAATTTTCATGCTCGGCTGTCAATGCCAGTGGCGGCCTCGACCAGTGTTGCCCCATTCGGAGTTTTTCATCAACCCCGGTTTTCACCGTTGGGTTTGTCTTCGACAATCTCCACCGAACAACGCAAACCCCTCTTTGCGCTTCCGGCCAGCAACAGCGAACGGATGGCATTGATTGTCATCCCCTGCCGCCCAATCACCTTGCCCACGTCCTGCGGGTGAAGGCGCAATTCATAGACTGTCGTCCCCTCCCGCGAAACAGGAGTCACATTCACAGCGTCCGGATGCTGTACAAGCCCTTTTACGACATATTCCAGAAAGGCTTGCATGAGCGGTAAAGCTACGCGGCGACGGCGGCCTTGCCCGCTTTCTTGATGAAGCTGGCCACGGTGTCGCTGGGCTGCGCTCCCTTGCTGATCCAATACTTTGCGCGCTCCACGTCAAATGCAACGTTGTCGCCTTTCTTCAACGGTTGATACGTGCCCAGTTCCTCGATGAACTTGCCGTCGCGGGGACTGCGACCGTCGGCCACAACGATGCGGAACACGGGATTGTTTTTTGCGCCAACGCGCTTCATTCGGATTCTGACTGCCATAAATCTATTTGGTTCAGGCTGCGGGCGATACCCGCCGTTGTCGCAACCGTTGTTTTCCCACAAAAGGGACGCAGAGACTAGACACCACGCCGGTGCTTTGCAAGTCCTGATTTGACTTGTTTCGGGCAAAAATCGCATTACGCAACAAACCCAGACCCTGCCGCAAAAAGCAGCTTGTGCCGACAACGGTCCAATGGTCTTCTACTTTGGTTGCATGGACGTTACCGCCAACAAATCAGCTCCAAAGAAAGCGCAAGCAGACTTCCCGTGGTTTGGCCAAACACTTGAGATTCAAGCACCCGATAAACACCTGCCACTGGCCGATGAGCTGGAGAATTTCCGTGAATTCGGACAGACCACCCGGCGGATCGCAACAGAGTTCCACGACCCCGGTGGAGCAACGTCCGCCGTTCCAACGTTCGTCAACGAATTCTGGACAGCGAGGCAGCGTCAGGCCAGTTCATTGCACGAGGTTTCCTACCGCGCCTGTTTCAAGCCACAGTTACCCCGCTTTTTCATCGAACGGCTGACCCCTCCCGGCGACGTCGTCTATGATCCGTTCATGGGCCGGGGCACAACGCCCGTGGAAGCCGCGCTTCTCGGTCGCGTTCCTTGGGGCAACGACATCAACCCCCTTAGCCTTACTTTGTCCGTGCCCCGACTGAGTCCTCCAACCCTCGCACAGATCGAAACCCGGCTGCGCGAAATCAATCTCGCCGACCACGACGAATGTCCCGATGAGTTGCTGGTGTTCTATCATCCCGACACGCTCCGCGAAATTTGCGCACTGAAGAAATACTTTCTCGCCCGTCAGACGTCGGGAAAGTCTGACACCGTTGACAACTGGCTGCGCATGGTCGCATTAAACCGCCTCACGGGACATTCGGCGGGTTTCTTTTCCGTCTATACCCTGCCGCCGAACCAAGCGGTGTCGGTCGTCTCGCAACAAAAGATTAACGCCAAACGCAACCAGACCCCGCCGCGACGCGATATTCGCAAACTGATACTCAAGAAATCAAAACAACTGCTGGGCGATGTCACCCCGGACATTGTGCGTGTTTTGAGAAGTGTGCGCACGGCAGCTCGGTTCACCTGCCGCCCGTCTGCCGCCACTCACGAGTTGCCGCAGGATTCCGTGGCGCTCGTGGTCACGTCGCCGCCATTCCTCAATGTCGTGCAATACGCGGACGACAACTGGCTGCGGTGCTGGTTTCTGGGTATTGAACCCGAGTCTGTCAAGTTGACCGTCCCGAAGAAGATTGACGCGTGGCGCGAAGCGATGACCGCCACGCTCACTGAACTGCGACGCGTCCTGAAACCGGGCGGTCACGTCGCGTTTGAAGTCGGAGAAGTCCACGGCGGCAAAACGAAGCTCGAGGAACATGTCCTGCCCTGCGGCGTTGCGGCCGGCCTCGAACCGCTGCTTGTCCTCGTCAACGACCAGCAATTTACAAAAACCGCCAATTGCTGGGGCGTGGACAACATGAGCAAGGGAACGAACACAAACCGGATCGTTCTCTTCCGCAAATCCTGACCCACCAACACCGCCCTGCCTCACTCCCGCTGCAATCTGTAATAACCAGCCGGTTCGGAAGTCTGGTTGGTGACCGTGTAATTCTCACCCACCACACCCGGAAAAGCCGTCACAAGATTCCAGTTCGGCGAAGACAAATTCGTGTTGAAATACAGTGTGAAACCCACAGCCGATGTTGGCCACGATAGAATCATCTGACTCTCAGTTTGGACAAACTGCATCACAGGCGGCGGCAACGGCCCAAGCGACAGCACAAGGTTCACGGAACTGTCCGGCGGCACTTCCGTTCCAC
>DAOLDN010000111.1:7510-9302 GCA_035327385.1 Verrucomicrobiota bacterium
CTCCCGCTGTGTTCGCTGCTGATCGTTCCCACGGTCAGACCGGCGGCCACTATCGCGTTGGTCGCCGTTTCCTCGTTCAATCCCACCACGTCAGGAACGGTTGCTTGTTCGGGGCCGGAGGAAAGGACAATGTTGACGGCGCTACCCGGGACGATCTGTGTGCCGGCAACAGGCGTCTGACTGATGACCAATCCTGCGGGTACAGACTGGCTGGAAGCGGTTGTGACTGATCCGATGATCAGCCCGACGTTCGTCACGGAAGTTAAGGCAGACGACTCTGTCAGGCCCGAAACATCCGGGACTGTGACTGTGTTGATGTCCGGCACCCACTCGAAGAGATAAACGTTTCCATCGTAGCTGCTGGCGTAGATTTGTGTGGTGCCCTTGTTGAGTCCGTCGCCAACGGCCAGGCCGTACATGTAGGCCACAGCATCGCCCAGACGCGAGCCTTGCCAGGCAGTTCCCGTCCACTGGTATTCGAAGACGCCGCTGCCGGCTGCCACATAGATGCGGGTGAGGCCGTCACTTCGAGCCTTGGCCGGAACACACTGAACCTTGACGTCGGGATTGCCCGCATTGCCCATGGACAGCGATTGCCACGAGGAATTGGCCCAGGTGAATTCGTAAACATTGCCACCACCGGCGGCGACATATACCCGGAGAAGGCCGTCGTTTCTTCCTTCGCCGACTTCAACGTTCCGCGCATCCACGGTGTCACTGATGAAGGTCTTGGTCCAGTTGGCGCCGGTCCAGGAGTATTCGTACACCTCGCCGTTTCCCTGGTTTGCAGTGTAGATGCGGTTGAGTCCGTCATTGCGCGCCCGGCCCATGTCCACGCCATGAACCCAACCGCCTTCGTTGGTGCTGATCATCACTTGTGCCCAACCGGAGCCGTTCCACGTGAACTCGGTCAGGCCCGACATCCACGTCACGTACATCCGGGTCACGCCGTCGTTGCGTCCGTTGCCGATGATGACATCGGTGGAACCCGGCAGCGTGGCGACAATGTTGGACTGCCACGCACCTCCGACCCAGGACATTTCATAGACGCGGCCGGTGTTGACCGCCGCGATGTAAAGCCGGTTGACCCCGTCACCGCGGGCGGGTCCGATGTCCATGTTGTGCATTTCGCCATCGGCAAATATCCCCACTGGCATTTTCAGATGAGACCAGTTCGCGCCGTTGTGAACGTATTCGTACATCAAACCATCGCCCGCCGATCCGAAGACGCGGTTCGATTCGATGCCTCCGACATTGCCCACGATGACTCCGTAGTACATGACGTTGGCATCTCCGGCGGAAACCTGACTCCACGCACCGCCCTCGCCAGCCGATTGAACGGTGAGCGTAAATGTCGTTTGCTGTGTGATGACACCGTCGCTGGCCTTCAACAACACGGGATAAGCGCCGGGAGCTGTTGCTGGACTGACTCCAAATTGCACCAATCCAGAACCGGTGGGCGTGAGGGTCGAAGGTGTGAACGATGCGACTGTGCCCGAGGGCACGCCCGAGGCGGTCAGTGAAACATTCTGAGAGAATCCGTTTTCCGATTTCACCTCGAAGGCGGCGACCCCGTTCAAACCTTGAGCCACGATGAGGCTTGTGGGTTCCACTTCCACGCGAAAGCCGGGGTCGCTGGTGACGGTCAGCGTCAGGTTGGTTGTGGCGGACAACGCTCCGTTGGTGCAGGTGACGGTCAGCGGGTATGTTCCCGCAGGCGTGTTCGCGCCTGTGATGACCTTCAACGCGAACGGCCCTGGATGCGGCGGACCTTCCGGCGGTTCAAAAACAG
>DAOLDN010000112.1:0-9256 GCA_035327385.1 Verrucomicrobiota bacterium
CATCTGGCGGCGGGATGGGTTTGTCTGTTCCTGAGCCTGCTGTTCGTGCCGCGAATCGGCGCAAATACCGGCGGCAAGAATCCGTTTGCATCCGCGAAATCCAAAAAATGACCGGCCCGACCTGCGTTTTCACCAAGTTGTGACTTGAAACCCGTAGTGTTGGAGCACTATAAACTTCTCAAACAGGTCGAATCAGCTACTCCAACCCATGAACCGTCCCGCATTGATGGCCATCCTGGTGTGCTGCACAACCGCTGCCCAGGGGGCAGCGATTGTGTGGACGAATGTGCTCGGCGGCGATTGGAGCGTCGCCGAAAACTGGAATCCCAACCAACTGCCGGGAACATCCGACACGGCGCTGGTCACCAACGACGGCGATTACACCATCATCGTGGACATCAATCCCGCCGTTTCAAACCTGATGATCGGAGCGCAGATCGGCACGCAGACGGTCATCAAGACAAACGGTGAGTTGAGGATTCACAGACCGAGCGACATTGGCAGCCGCGCGGTGCTGAACCTGTCGGCAACGCTGGTCTCAACGGGATTGACCGTCAACGGCACGGTCAACTGGAGTGGAGGTTCGATCCCAAACGGAAGTTCGGTCACAGTGGCTTCGAATGGATTGTTGAATGTCACGGGTACGGCGACCAAGTCATTGTTTGGATCGCTGACCAATCAAGGAACAGTGCTTTTCACCGGTCAGGGCGCAATGAACATTGGTGCGGCTGGAGCTTTGCGAATTATTTCCGGCAGCCTGCTAGATTTTCAGACCAATTCCACGATTGGCGGAACCGGACCCGTGATCAATCACGGCACGTTACGAAGATCATCCGATACCGGAACGGTGAACGTGACAGCCCCATGTACCAACTTCGGCATAGTTGAAGTTCAGCACCAGAGCATCGGCTTTGCGCAATTGGCCTTGGGAGATGGCAGTAGTTACTCAGGCCCTGGATTGGTTCCATTTGGCGGCGGAACTTTGATGGGCGATATCACTTCCGAAAACCTTGTTCTGATGAGCGGCACGTTAAGCGGCAGCGGCCGGTTACAGGGGGTGCTGATGTGGACAAATGGAATTATTGCGACCTCGGCCATGACGATCCTGTCGAATGGCGTGCTGATATCCATCAGTTCAAATCCTAAAACGTTCAACGGGTCGTTAACAAACGAGGGGAAAATCGTTCTGAGCGGCGGCCAAATCACCACGGGCGCTTCGCCGGTGCATAACAGGGCCAATGGATTGATAGAGGTGCAGAACCTCTCGTCGTGGAACTTTTTTTCCGGATTGACCGTGATCAATGACGGTATCATTCGGAAGACAGTCGGGGCCGGCACGACTTTCATTGGAACAGCGACGTTCAGCAACCGCGGCACGATTGATTGTCAGGTGGGAACTCTCAGCCTACAGAGTGTTCTGATCGAGGACGGCAGCGGTTACATCGGTTTGGGAACGAACGCAATATCGAGTGCGACCATGAATGGCACCTTCGTTTCCGAAAACATCCGCTTTCAAGGCGGCGGTTTGAATGGAAACGGCCTGTTAAACGGCTCCATGGATTGGGCGTCAGGCATGCTTGCATCGGGTGCAAGTCTGACAGTGGCTTCAAACTCCACGCTCAAAATCTTTGGATTCGCGCCCAAAACGCTCTCCGGAATGCTTACCAACTCGGGAACAATCATCATCACCAACAACGGGGTCGCTCCCTCGGCGTTTGGTGCGGTTCACAACCTTGCAAATGCACTGATCGAATTGAACGGGGATGGAGCAAATGCAAGTGGAGTCATCAATGACGGTGTCATACGGAAATCAACCGGCACAGGGACCGCCTCGGTCACCGGGCCGTTCGTGAACCGTGGAACGCTGGATGCGGCGTCCGGATTCATCAGCCTGTCTGGAAGTGGCATTGTGCTGGGTGATGGCAGCAGTTACGTCGGTGCCGGGACGAACATCACTGAAACAGTTGTTTCTCTCAATGGATCCATCGTGTCTGAGAACATGGTTTTGGAAGGCGGTTCGGGATTGATAGGGACAGGCATTTTGCATGGTGTCCTCTATTGGCGTCAGGGGGGGCTGCACGGCATTGGATCTTTGACGATAGCCGAGGACGGCATCCTGAAGATTTACGGCGGTGTCTCTCTAATCGTCGGATCCTCACTGACCAACGCAGGCAAGATACTGCTCACGACACCTGGTTACCTTTCAATCCATACCAGCAGCAGTTTACACAACCTTCCAAGTGGCACCATCGAACTTCAAAGCGATTCACACTATTTCGTCACAAGCAGTGGCAGATTCATCAATGACGGGACGGTTCTCAAATCGCTCGGGAGCGGAACCAACGCCGCCCGCTCCGATGTCCAGTTCACCAACAATGGAGTCATCCTCGCCCAGTCCGGCACCATACTTTTCGAGGGCAATCTCGCCAATCCCTTCGGAACGCTCGAAGTGCAAGGCGGCAAGATCACTTCGACGACACCCTTGTTGCTCACCAACGGCTTGATTACCGGTTCAGGCATCATCGAAGCCCCCTCCATCATCAACGGCGCGACCCTCCGACCCGGCGCGACCAACGCCATACTGACAGTTTCAGGCAACTACACCCAGCAACTGGCCGGCAGCATCGAGTTCGCCATCGGCGGCAACGAACCGGGCGTGAACCAATCCCAGGTCAACATCACGGAAGACGCAAAGCTGAACGGAACCATTGGCGTCCGGTTCAGCCCGGGCTATTCGCCGGAGGTGGGTGACACCAACCTTGTTTTGACAGCCGCCTCCTTGTCCGGCGACTTCGATTGCTTCAACGGCCTCATCCTCCTCGGTGAAGCCAAACGACTCACCTGCTCTGTTTTCCCAACCAACGTCATGCTGGCCGCCATCGCCGCCCCCGATCCGTTGCAACCCACGCTCAACATCGCCCGATCAGACCAGGTTCTGGTCTGCTGGCCGTCTGAATTCGTGAACTACTCGCTTCAAACCAGCACCAATCTCTCATCCCCGGACTGGACCACGATTCCCGGCGCAACAAACCGCTTCATCACGACTCCCACATTGCCGTCCGAGTTTTTCTCTTTGACCGAACAAACACCGTGACCGGGCAAATTTGTATTTGGCACCTGCTGCCTCTCCGATGGCGCAACGCCGGCCCAAGGCGACCCAAAACGGCTGGTAATTGGTTTTGACACGAAAAGCCGCGGTTGGCATCGTTTGGTCTAATTTTCGCCGGTCTGGGCAGATTAAATTCGCCTGTGGGCCGGATCAGAAAAGGAAACTCGACGGGAAATTATTATGGCTGAATTAATTGGAAACCTTCTGGTGGCTCAATCGGGCGGTCCGACCGCCGTCATCAACGCGAGCGTGGCAGGTGTCATCACCGAGGCAGGCAAGCACGAGAACATTGAGGAAATTTACGGCGGCTTGAACGGCATTCTGGGCATCCTCAACGAGGAAATCATTGACCTGGGCGACGAGAAACGCAGTGCCGTCGAGGGACTGAAATACACTCCCGCCGCCGCGCTGGGCACGTGCCGTTACAAGATTGATTTCAAAAAGAAACCCGAACAGGCCGCCAAGGACATGGACCGGCTGTTCGAGGTCTTTCAGGCCCATAACATCCGGTATTTCTTCTACGCCGGAGGCAATGATTCCCAGGACACCTCGCACAAGATTCATGAGGAGGCCGTCAAACGCGGCTACGAAATGCGCGTCATCGGTGTTCCCAAGACCATTGACAACGACCTGCCGCACACCGACAACTGCCCCGGCTACGGTTCGGCCATCAAATACAATTCAATCACCGCCATGGAGGTCGGCATGGACGTGGGCAGCATGGCCACTGACGACGGGTCGGTTTGCATCATCGAAGTGATGGGCCGCGCGGCGGGCTGGATCGCGGCCGGCACGGTGCTGGCCAAACGCGGCAATCCCGCCAATCCTCCGCACATCATCCTCCTGCCCGAAATCCGTTACAACGTGGACGAAGTGCTCGCCAAGGTGAAGGAAACCGTCGAAACCCACAAATACTGCGTCATGGTTGTTGGCGAAGGCATCAAGGACAAGAACGGCGATGAAATCGGAGCGGACAAGAGCAGGCTCGATGCGTTCGGCCATCCGGTCCTTTGCGGAGCCGCTGAAAAGATCAAGGATTACATCCAGGAACGACTCAACACCAAGACGCGCACCGTGCTGTTGGGCTACGTTCAACGCGCCGCCGCGCATGCCGCGAGCCTCACGGACGCCAACAACGCCTTTGCCTGCGGCGAGGCCGCCGTCAGGGCCGCCATCTCCGGCCAGAGCGGGTTCATGGTCAAAATCGTCCGCGAAACCAACGCCGACGGCTCCGTCAACTGGAGCACCGGCCTCCAGCCGCTGGGCGACATCGCCAACGTGGAACACTTCATCCCGCGCGACTGGGTCAGCGACGATGGTTTCCTGCCGAATGAAAAGTTTCTCGCGTATGCGCAACCGCTGATCGAGGGCGAAGTCAAAGCCCCCGTCGAAGCCGGCCTGCCCAAATACGTCGTGCTGGAAAAGAATCGCGTGGAAAAGAAACTGCCGGCTCGCGCGTAAGAAAGCATCAAATCACAAACTCAACGCCCGGCCAATCTGGCCGGGCGTTTTGCTTTGCGGGGAAGTTGCGGAAGAAACCGGCGTAAGGCTTGGTTAACGCAGCGAGCAAGTGTTGTCTATTTCCAAATAGGTGTCATTGTCGTAACAAAATATCCGAAATCTGACTTAAAGTCTCCGACTCATGCTCAACGCGACGGGTGGTGCCAAGCGCGCTGCTCTGTGATGGTGTTATTGACAGAACAAAGACGCGCGTGGACTCGGGCGAAATGCGGACGGCCCGAATCTCCATTTGTGGCGCGGTGGGAAATGACGCCAACTGATCCCAAACAACAACGGTATAGCTTTGGCCTGGAATTTCATTCGTCCCGCTAATCCACGCTCTGGAGCGTGGTGGCTCGGGCGAAAGCGAAAGCGTTAGGCGTGCTGGGTCATGCCAATCGGCGGATGGAGTCTGGAGGTGACTGCACAAGGTCTGAATAGCTGTCCGAACCTCAGGATACGGGCGCTTGAAGGTCATCTGCGTGCCCGTGCTCTTGCAACCAACGAACGCGAGCGATGCAACTGCAAACGTAATGTGGAGAAAGATGCGCATGACACCAGCATCTGTATTGGCCGAGGCCAAAGTTGGCTATTTGTGATAGGAGACAATCGGTCACATCCATGACCGGAATAGTTTGACGTTGCGTTGTCGGTGTCTGTCCGCTATCGCCCGGCTGTGGCTGAATCATGGCACGACAGCATCGTCGGGCAAGGTCAAAAAGCGCCCGGTGATGCTGTCGGAAAAAGTGCGCGAGGCCGGGCGGTTCAAGCATAATTCACTGCGCACGGAGGAGGCGTATCTGGGCTGGGCGCGGCAGGGAAATCGCGTTTGCAGCGTCTGCGAGTGAGATCAAAAAGTGGGTGTGGGTGTGGATGTGCCGCGCGGAATTTTGGATTGCGGTGGCTGGCGGGGAACGGGGCTGACACCGCTTTCGCACGCCCAAGCCGCAACCGGACAATCCTGCGTCTTCCTATGCTCGAAAGCGGTGTCGCGTCCGACTTGCCACCGCAGTCCATAAAGCCCGGCACCCGTCTGTGATCCGCCCCGTTTTGTGGCGGTCCTCACCCGTATTTTAATCCACCCACTTACCGCAATTGTCACTTTTCAAACTCGACACCGGCGGCGCATTGAGATTTCCTTTGCCGGATTTATCTTCGCCGCGCCCCGAAGCCATAGGAAGCGCAACGGGGCTTGAATTGCATCGCTCAGGCGGCTAGTGTTCGCCCATGATAGCGACGAGTTACCGCCACATTGTTCAACGGGTCGGGGTGCGTTCTGGTCATCCCATCGTGGAAGGCACCCGGATTGGCGTGCATGACGTGGTGGCGATGACGAAGACCGGAGCGTCAGTGGATGAAGTGGTGGCCAGTTTTCCACGGTTGACGCGCGCCCAGGTCTATGAGTGCCTCGCCTACTACGAAGATCATCGAAGCGAGCTGGATCCGCTGGTGGTCGCGCAAACCGCGCATCTCGACGAGTGAAATTCCTGGTGGATGAGGATGTGCCGGTGGAAGTGACCCGCTGTCTGCAACAGGCGGCGCACGAGGTGTCGCTGGTCGCGGAGGTTTTGGGAGTGCGAACCGATGACGTGGACATCTGGCATCATGCCGTCCGCAGCGAAGCGATTGTGATCAGCTGCAACCGTCAGGACTTCCTCGAATTGGCCGGCACCGCGCCAGAAACCGGCGTGATCATACTTCATCGGCGCCGGACACGTCAGGCGGAATGCCGGCATCTGCTTCAGTTGTTGGCGGGCGCGGGCGAGGCGGGGTTGAAGAACAACATCAACTTCGCGTGATCAGCAACAACGACCACACACCAGGTTCCGCCTCGACAGCGGCGTGTAGTTCCGGTTTGCTTTACTGAATTTTGATTCTCAATCGGCTCTCATGAACGTCGAACAACTGACCAAAGCCAAGTCGCTCGGTTTCTCAGACCGGCAAATCGCCCATTTGACCGGCAGCACCGAGGACGCCATCCGAGCCGAACGCAAGAAACTCGGACTCGTTCCCAGTTACAGGCTGGTGGACACATGTGCCGCGGAATTTGAGGCTTACACGCCGTATTATTATTCCACCTACGATCGCGGTGACGACGAGGTCAAAGGCAACACGGCGAAAAAGGTCATGATTCTCGGCGGCGGCCCAAACCGCATCGGCCAGGGCATTGAATTCGATTACTGCTGCGTCCACGCGGCGTTCGCGCTCAAGGAGGACGGATTCGAGACCATCATGGTCAACTCGAATCCTGAAACCGTTTCCACCGACTACGACACGAGCGACAAACTGTTCTTCGAGCCGTTGACGCTGGAGGACGTGCTGCACATTTACGAACGGGAGAAATGCTGGGGCGCCATCGCGCAGTTCGGCGGACAAACGCCGCTCAATCTTGCGCTCGGTCTTCAGAAAAACGGGGTCAACATCATCGGCACCTCGCCGCAAAGCATCGAGATCGCTGAGGACCGGAAACTGTTCGCGGCGATGCTTCACAAGCTCAACATTCCGCAGCCGCCGAACGGGCTTGCGACCAACGAACACGAGGCGCTGGAAGCCGGCAGGAAGCTCGGCTATCCCATTCTCGTTCGGCCCAGTTTCGTTCTCGGCGGGCGCGCGATGCAGATTGTTTATTCCGACGCCGAATTGCAGCACTACATGCGCTTCGCCGTGGAGGCCTCGCCCGAACGGCCGGTGCTGGTGGATAAATTTCTCGAGGACGCCACCGAAGTGGACGTGGATTGCATCGCCGACGTGGGACATCCCAACGGCGGCACAATGGTCATCGGCGGCATGTTGGAGCACATCGAGTTTGCGGGAGTTCATTCCGGCGACGCCGCCATGGTGCTGCCGCCGCACACGCTGTCCCAAAAGGTCATCGAAACCATCCGCGACCACACCCACGCGATGGCGAAGGAACTCAAGGTCTGCGGTTTGATGAACGTGCAATACGCTGTGAAGGACGAGGTGGTCTATGTGCTGGAGGTCAATCCGCGCGCCTCACGCACCGTTCCATTTGTCAGCAAGGCCATCGGCGTTCCGCTGGCGAAACTGGCCGCCAAGGTCATGGCCGGCAAGACGCTCAAGGAACTGGGCTTCACGGAGGAACTCTGGCCGAAGTATTGGGCGGTGAAGGAGTCCGTGTTCCCGTTCAACCGTTTTCACGGACAGGACATTTTGTTGTCGCCCGAAATGCGTTCCACGGGCGAGGTCATGGGACTGGACGCCGATTTGGGCGTCGCCTATGCGAAGTCGCAGATGGCGGCCAACGCGCCGTTGCCCGTCGGCGGAAAGGTGTTCATCAGCGTGAGCGACGCGCACAAGACGGATGTGGCGTCGGTGGCCAGGGATTTTGCGAATCTTGGATTCGAGATTGTTGCCACCAGCGGCACAGCGGCGGTGCTGGAGCAGGCCGGATTGAAGGTGCAACGCGTCTTCAAACTATCAGAGGGCCGGCCCAACGCGATTGATCTTCTCAAGAACAAGGAAATCCAACTGGTCATCAACACACCCGCCGGACAATCTCCGAGGGCCGACGAAGTGAAGATACGCACCACGGCCGTCTATACGGGCACTCCCATCATGACGACGTTGAGCGGTGCCAGGGCTGCCGCGCTGGGGATTGCCGCGCTGAAGAAAAGCGGCTACGGCGTGCGCACGGTGCAGGAATATCACTGAGCCTTCGATACGGCTGCGGTCGGTGCGGGCAGTGATTTCAGTTCGGCGCGTTTTGCGTCCAGTTCGTTCAGGGACTTCAACACTTCTCTCACGACGCCCCGGACCGTGGGTGCCGGCGTTTTGACTCCGGGCATCGTGAACGCCGCCTCCTGTCTTCGTTTAAGGTAACGGGACAGGGCGTCGCGGTAATTGACGGCCACCACCGCCGGATCGGGAGCCAGCCGCAATCGCAGCGCGTCGAGCAACCGCACCTTGTCCGCCAGCACTTTTTTCTGCGTGTTGAAATCCCAGTCGGTGATCACCGTTTGCAGGTCCAGCGTGGTGCGCGAGGGGAGTTCGCCCGCTTTGTTGTGGACCTGTGCGGGTGTGCCGAGGGCTTCATCGAGTTTGCGCCAGCTTTCATCCGGGGGCCAAAGCCGGTTGGGGTCGCGACCCGTGACGTGGACCGATTGGAGCGCCCACCATTTTTCAACGTCGAGCAACGCGGCGAAGTGGGGTTTGTAGCCGCGAAGGAACGCCGTCTGCCAGTTGTAACAGTGGGGCAACTGGCCGAGCATGGCCGTCATGCAAGACTGGCCGTCCTTGAGCCGCAACAGTTCCGCGACGAACACCTGCGCGTTGTCGCGAAAGAAGCCGCCGTCCGCGCCGGACAATTCCCTGGAGCCGGGCCAGCTCAATTGTTCCAGGGTGAACTGCGGATTGGCGCGCAGCGTGGCCCGCGCTTTTTCCAGGGGATCGTTCGCATTGCGGCTGGCGATGGTCTGGGAGACGGGAATGACGCCCCTGCCGAGCGCGGGCGGGTTGAGCATCAGTTCCATGTTGCTGGAGCGGATCAGTTGTTGCGCGAGGCCCTGTGTCAGCCACGTTGGGATTTCTGCGGAACGATTGGCGGCGTTGCGATTGGCGATTTCCAGAAGGATGACCTGCACCATCGCGTCCAGATAATGCCAGCGGTTCACCGTCTGCGGCATGTCC
>DAOLDN010000113.1:0-9240 GCA_035327385.1 Verrucomicrobiota bacterium
GGTGCCCGCGCCGCCGCCCAATCCGGCTACGACCAGCGCCACGTCAACACCGGCGCACGAATCCTTGAGTTTCTGAAAATGTTCCTCGGCCGCAGTGCGACCGCGTTCGGGATCTCCGCCGGTTCCCAATCCTCGTAGCAGTTTCTTTTCGAGCAGGATTCTTTCTCCAAACCCTACCGTCTGGAGCGGACGCGGGTCGGCATCAACGGCAACGAACTGCGCGCCGTCAAACGCTCCGCAGGCCATGCGGCTGGCGATGCTCATTCCCGCGTTGCCGACGGCAAAGATTTTGACGCCAGGCGATGATTGAGCCGCGACCGTACGGTCCGCGGCGTGGCTTACGGCCGCTGGCGGCAACGTCAGTCCGTCCGGCTGAAGGCTCAAACCGGCGTTGTCAGTCGCGGATTCGCTTGGGGTGTGGCCTGGATTGTTCATGGGATTTTCAGTCGCGTTGCAGCACTCGTCCGAGGACGCCTTTGATGCCCTTGAACCAGGAGGTGCTTTCGCGTTTGCGGGTTTTGAACGAGCCGAATTTGACCAGTCCAATGGCGGTGGCAAATTCCGGCTGGTTGAGTGTGGATTTGAGTCCGCTTATGGAATTGGTTTTGCCGATGGAGACAGGCAGGCCGAGGGTGCGTTCGGCGAGCGTTGCGATTTGAGGGATTCTGGCACCGCCGCCGCTGAGTATGACGCCCGCGCGCAAATAATCCGCAAGGCCCGACTGTTCCACGTCCTGGCCGATGAGTTCAAATATTTCCTGCAATCGCAGCGACATGATTCGGCGCAAATGGCCAATATTGACGGCTTTGGAAGGCAGACCGACCTGGCCGGGAATGTTGACGATCTGGTCGGCGATTGTCTCGTCCTCCTGCGCGTTGCCGTGTTCGAGTTTCAATTGTTCGGCGCGGGTCATGGCGATCTTGAGGCCGATGGCGATGTCCTGCGAGACGTGGTCGCCGCCGACGGCGAGAGCGCCGGTGTGTTTGATGACGCCGTCGGAACAAACGACGTAGTCGGTGGTGCCGCCGCCGATGTCAATGACGAGAGCGCCGAGTTCCTTTTGTTCCGGCGTGAGCAGAGCGAGGGACGACGCTAGGCCGTTGAAGACGACCTCGTCCATTTCCAGTTGAAGGCCCTTGATGAGGCGGATGGGGTTCTGGAGACGGTTGAGATTGCCGTGAATGACGTGAACGTCCACTTCGAGCCGCGAACCGAGCATGCCAACGGGGTCCGTGACGCCATCCTGCCCGTCCACGAAGAAGTGCTGGCGGATGGCGTGCAACACGGTGCTGTCGGCAGGCAGGTTGATGGTCTTGGCGTTCTTGATGACGTCCTGGACGTCTTCCTGGGAAATCTCTCTGTCGGCGGAAACGACCGGATGGACTCCGCGATTGTTGAAACCGCGGATGTGGCCTCCAGTGACACCGAGGCAGACGCTGCGGATTTCCACGTCGGCCATCTGCTCGGCCTCGGCGATGGCGGTGCGCACGTCGTCCTCGGCGGCGCGGACGTCCATGATCTCACCCTTGCGCACGCCGTTGGAGCGCGACTGGCCGAGGCCGACGATGTTGAGAGCGCCGTCGGAGTTCATTTCACCGACGACGGCGCAGACTTTGGACGTGCCGATCTCAAGTCCAACGATGATGGAGGAGGAATCAAACATTTCTTCTTCGGGTTCGCGGTGTTTGAGTTTTTTTGGCGGGCTCGACGGGTGTCACGGACGCCTCGGCCCAAGTCAATGGAGAGTGGTTCGCGACGGCGAGATTCAGCGTGGCGATGGTTTTGCGGATGCTTTGGCCGTAATCGTGGAGTTCGCGCCAGCGGCGCAACTGACGTTCCAGGTCATCGAGGCCGAGGGTGATCTCGCTGCCCTCCTCCGTGGTGACGATGAGGATTTCCTGGTAGCCCACGTCAATGCGCCGGAGGCCGACCACTCCAGCCATGGGCGAACATTCAAACACGGAGATGAGCTTCAATGCGGCCTGCATCTGCGGCGTCTCGACGCCGCGGCCCGGCTGCAAATCCACGGTGCCCAGCCCCGTCAACACCGGCAGCGCGTCGTCCGCCTTGTTCAATACGGTCATGCGTTGACGCGGGTCCAGGGGTTGGAGGACGACACCCTCCGGGTCCACATGAAACGCCACCACTTCCACCGCGCCGTTTGGGGCGGGGCGCGGCATGTTGACCTGGGCCACGGGTTGGCGCTCCTGCACACGAATTCTCAGCGTGCGCGGCAGCACGCGTTCGATGGAGGCGGCTTTGACGTTTGAGGCGAGTTCGAGGTTGCGTTTGACTGCGGCGAGGTCGAGCGCCAGCAGGTTTTGGCCGGCCCGCACACCGGCCCAGCGGCGCAGTTGTTCGGGCGAGATCACGCCGTCGGTTTCCACCTCCACTTGTTGGATGGCGAAGGACGGGTTTTCATAAACGAGCCGGTCCAGCGCCCAATCGCCCGCACGCCACAAAACATACAAACCGAACGTGACTCCGAAGATGACACCGAACAGTTTTGTCAGCAAGCGCACGCGGGTGGCGCGCACTTGATCGGAGCGCAGTTTCACGTCCAGAACGTGAATGCGTCCGAGGCGGCGGTTTTTTTGTTTTCGGTTGAACCAAGGCATTTGTCCTAAAGCGATTTGACCACGCTCTGCAAGCCGAGCGCGTGGTGGATGACTGTTGGGGGCAGGCGGTTGAGCGCCATGTCCACCATTTGCTGGCACAAGTCGGCGAATCCATATCCCGCCGCAGCCGCAGCCTTGGGCAGCAGGCTCGTTTCCGTCATGCCGGGCAGTGTGTTGACTTCCAGCACCACGGGTTCTCCGCTCTCGCGGAGCATCACGTCCACTCGCGCGTAATCGCGTCCGCCCACGGCGTGAAACGCTCCCAGCGCGGCGTCCTGCGCGCGACGCGTCGTGGCCGCGTCGAACGGAGCGGGACAAAAATATTCCGTCGCGCCCGGCGTGTATTTGTTCGTGTAATCATAAGCGCCTTTTCGCGGGCGCACTTCGACGATTGGCAGGGGGATGTCGTCGAGGATGCCGACGGTACATTCGCGACCGACGATGCGTTCCTCGACCAGAACTCTTGAATCGAAACGCCACGCCGCAGCCAATGCGGCGTCCCAGTCTTTGACGTGTTCCACGAATTGCAGGCCGACGCTCGAACCTTGGCGAACAGGTTTGAGCACCACCGGAGGCGTCCAGCCATCCGGCCACGGCGCGTCAGGAGACTCTATGACGACATAATTCGCGGTGGGCACGCCGGCCTGGGCGCAGCGTTCCTTCGTCAACACTTTGTCGAAGGCCAGGCGACTGGATTCCGGGTCGCAGCCAGTGTAGGGCACTTGGAGCTTTTCCAGTTCGGTCTGAACCGTTCCGTCCTCACCGTAGGTGCCGTGCAACGCGAGGAAGACGACCTGCGTGCCCACGGGCAGTTGCCAGCCCGTTCCACGCGGATCGAGTTCGGCGACTTCGTGGCCCAACGACCGCAAAGCCTTCGCGACTGCCGCCCCAGAACGCAGCGAGACTTCGCGTTCCTCGCCCGGACCGCCCAGCATCACTGTGATTTTCAATCTGCCTGACATTGTTTCACAAAAGTTGTCGGTTCAACGGCAATAGCACCTGGCAAATGACGAGTGGCATGTATCGGGAATTTTGGACTCGCGTTTCTTTCATTTCCAATCTGTTCGTCAATCGTCATTCTTCATTTGTCATTACGCATCACCCGGGTCCTCACCCACGATCTCGACTTCCGTGTTCAACTCGACTCCGCGCTCGGCCCTGGCCTTGCGTTGGATAAGGCCGATCAACTCCAGCACGTCACGTGCGCTTGCCTTGCCGTCGTTGACGATGAAATTTCCGTGCTCGAACGACACCATCGCGTCGCCGACACGCTTGCCCTTCAAACCCAGTTCCTCAATCAAACGTCCGGCAGGAATCGTGGGGGGGTTCTTGAACGTGCAACCGGCACTGGGTTTTGCCGGCTGCGACTCCCAGCGTTTGGTGTTGAACTGGCTCATTCGGCGCTCGATGTCCTCGCGCGGAGCGGGCGCGCATTTGAACACCGCGCCCAATGCGATGCGGTCCATCAACAGCGGACAGCAGCGGTATTCCACAATGATCTGGCCGGCAGGCAGCTCGTGGACACGGCCCGCGATGTCCATGACGCGTATGGATTCCACCGCGCCAAACGTTTCGCCGCCCATGGCGCCGGCGTTCATCCGCAGCGCGCCGCCAACGCTGCCGGGGATGCCTTCCAAGAATTCCACGCCGCTGAGATTGTTCCGCCTGGCTTCCACGGCAACATTCTTCAGCCTGGCTCCCGCGCCGCAACGCAGGCGTTGGCCGTCCACCTGAATGTGGCTGAAACATTCGTTCGCCAGTGAAATCACGACGCCGCGGATGCCGCAGTCGCGGACGAGCAGGTTGGAGCCGCGCCCCAACGTCAGATGCGCGACGCCGTTGGCGCTGCAATACTTGATGGCGGAAGCGAGGTCGGCCTCGGACGACGGTTCGACAAATACATCCGCCGGTCCGCCGACTCGCAACGTGGTACGTCGTGCCAGAGGTTCGTGACAGCGGATGACCGTAGTGTCCGAGACTCGTGCGGCCAATTCCGCCGCGATGGTTTCAGCGTTCTGCATGCTGCTGCTCAATATGTTGTCGGCGCAAATCACTGCGGGCACATGTTGCATGGCATTCGTGTACACCCCGATCTCCCCCAGGCGGAAGATAGGTGGCCAATCGCATCCACCGGCAACATCGTTCTGGAACGGGTGTGTCCGCGATGACCGTGACAACTGCAACAACCTGACGCGTGTGCGGCGCGGGCGGCCTTGATGCGCGCGTTCTCGACGCCAGCCAGGATCAGGTCCGCGATGTCCCCGGCGGCCGCTGGCGAATGCCATTGTTCCAGGGCGGACCGGATCGTGGATTGCGCGCCTCCATCCTCCATCAACCCGGTGAGCGCGGTCGCGACGGACTCCGCCGTCGCACCCGATTGTTCGAGCAACCGGGCCGCACCGCTGTTGACGAACGCCTGCGCGTTATGGAATTGGTGGTTGTCCGCCGCTGTCGGATATGGAACGAGCAACGTGGGAACGCGCACCGCCGCCAGTTCGGCCAACGACGAGGCCCCCGCCCTGCTGACGGCTGCCGTGGCCGCGCCAAGCGCAAGTTCCATTTCTGAAAGAAACTCGTGGACGACGGCTCTCGCCCCAACGGTTTGGTATGCGACCCGGACTTGTTGCACGTCGTTCGGCCCCGCCAGATGAAGCCATTGCCAGTGTGGCTCGCGTTTGGTCAGAGCGGGCAACGCGGAAAGAACGAGGTCATTGATCCCGGTGGCTCCCTGACTGCCGCCCATGACGAGAACCACGGGCCGGTCCGCGTCCAAACCCAACATCCTGCGGCACTCGGCGGCATCGCGCGGTTGAAATTCCCGTCGAACGGGAGTTCCCGTCACTGCAATGTCGCGGGCGCGCAATTTTTCGGCCGCAGACGGAAAACCGACGAACGCCTGGTCCACGAGCCGCGCGAGCCAGCGATTGGCGCGACCGGGAATGGTGTTGGACTCGTGCAGGAACGTTCGAGCGCCGGCGCTTCTGGCGGCGAAGATTGGCGGCGCGGCAGTGAATCCGCCCATCGCGAGGGCGGCGTCGGGTTTGCGCGATTTGAAGACCTTCCGCGATGCGCGCCACGATTGCCAGAAGCCACGGATGAAGGCCAGACGGCTTCCGCGTTGCAGGGCCACGGCGGGAAGCGTGACGATTTCCATTCCCTTCGCGGAGCGGACGGCCTTCTGGTCAACGTCCTTGGGCGAGATGAGCAGCGCGACGGAGCAGTCGCGGCGCAGAAGTTGTTCGGCGACCGCCAATCCTGGAAAGAAATGCCCGCCCGTTCCACCACAGGCGATGGCAATAAACGGTGTTTCTCCAGTGGAAGTGGTCATGTGGCGTGCGCCGTTGAAAAATCCGCGGCCCGTCCGGGAATGGCCAGTTCGGTTTCCCGCTCGCGCGCGTTGCGCGCAATGCTCAGGAGTATTCCCACGCAGACGAGCATCGCCAGCAGGTTTGAACCGCCGTAGCTGACGAACGGCAGCGGCAGGCCCTTGTTCGGCAGCGTGCTCGTGACCACACCGATGTTGATGAACGCCTGAAGGCCGATGAGGAACGTGACACCGACGCCCATCAGCAAACCAAACTTGTCCCGCGCGCGAGCCGAAATGAAAACTCCGCACGCCACGATGAGCACAAACGCCAGTACGACGAGCAGCGAGGCGATAAGACCCAGTTCCTCACCGATGACGGCGAAAATAAAATCCGTGCGGTGCTCGGGAATGAAGCCGAGTTTCTGCCGGCCGTTGCCCAGGCCCAGGCCCGTCCAGCCGCCGGACCCCAGCGCCAGCATCGCCTGATACGCCTGGTAGCCGGTGCCCGATTTGCTTTCTTCGAGATTGATCCAACTGAAGATGCGTTTTGCGCGGACGGGATCATGGAACAGGGAAACTCCAAGCGCCACCGCCCCCAAGAGAAACGGCGGGATGACGTATTTCATTTTCACTCCGGCGATGAGCAACATTGCTCCGGCGACAGCCGCCAGCAAGATCGTCGTACCACGGTCCGGCTCGATGAAAATGAGTCCGAGCATCGAGCCGATGATGATGCCGGGCAGCAGGATGCCGCGTTTCCAAGTGTCCATCTGTCGCTGGCACCGTTCGCCGTACCAGGCGAGGATGATGATCAGCGCTAGTTTCGCCAGTTCTGAGGGTTGGAAGCGGATGCCGCCGAAGTCAAACCAGCGTCGGGCACCGTTGATTTTGCGTCCGATGCCCGGCACGAGGACGAGCACCAGGAGGATGAGAGCGATGATGAAGATGGGCCAGGCGAGTTTTTTGAGGTGTTGATAGTCGTTGGAGGCGACTGTGACGCACAACACGAGGCCCATTGCAGCCCAGATGAGTTGCATCATCATGTGGCGCGTGCCGGACGCCTGGGCCATGCCGGAGCTGTAGAGCATCACCATGCTCAACGCCAGCAGGGCGGCAACGCAACTCACCAGTGTCGTGACGGCTATCTTCATCTCGGTGCGTGCGGCGCATGACGGTTGCGGTCACCGGCTGCGCCGGAACAACTTCATCGCAACGGCGGCGTCGTTTCCGTGGGTGACACCGGCGTCGGCACGGGGGCGGGCGCGCCCGCGCTTCCGGGAATCTTCAGTTTCTGGTCCACGTAAATCCTGTCGGTCGTCAGATTGTTGGCGGCGCGAAGTTCCTTGACCGTGACATGGTAGCGTCCGGCGATGGAACTGAGCGTATCGCCGGATTTGACGACGTAAATCTGTTCACCACTCGCGGTCATGGTTGTTGTTCCAGCCGGCGCGGGCAACGTAGTCGGCGCGGGGATGACGATCTTCTGGCCGATCTTGAGTTTGGTGGGGTCCACAGCCGGATTGGCGTCCTGGATGGACTTCATGGTGACGGCGTATTTCTTGGCAAGGCTGTAGAAGGTGTCGCCCTTCTGGATGACGTGTTCGTTGACGGCAGGTTGCACCGGCACGGGTTCGGGGGCGACGTAGGGTTGCTCGACAATCGGCGGTGGGGCGGATGTCGGCTCCATGTAGGGCGTCAACGGAGCGTCTGACATGTAGGTGTTGGTGTCCGAGTAGGTGTCGGTCACGAGGGCGTCCATTTGTGGCGCGGGTTGTTCACGTTTGCAGCCCTGGGCGAGCAGAGCAACCATGATGACGGCGACGTGAGCGCCGACGACGCAAAAGAAGGCGACTTTGACGCGGGACCGGCTTTGTTGTTTTTGCTCCATCATGGAGCCCTGCGGGATGAGCGGACTTGGTTGATTCATAATGCTGGCGCTGGTTGATTGTTGCTGAGGTGAATGTTGAATGATTTGCGCCGGGGTTTTCCCTCACAAAACCGCGGGGCAAAAATTTTGACTGCACTTGTAACAAACACGTTACGGGCGGACCGGGCGATTCGATTTTTACCGTGCCTATTGGGGTGGGCGACCGGCGCACCACCACCTGTTGAGTTTGGAAATCGGCAACAGATTTGCCCACTTATCCCATGTTTTCTTCGTGACTGTCCGAAGCGCGAACAAGTAGGTGAAGCCCGGAACCAACATCCCGACGCCAATTTCCACAACTCTGTCGAGGACGTTTCTAACAATGAACAGACGGGCGCGCAAGGAGTAATGCGGCGTTTGTCCACATTCAGCGCAGCCTCTTTGCCATATTCAATCAGGGTCATGTTGAAATTCCACTCGCCGACATTCGCCCTTCCACTCACCAACACAAACCTTGCGCTCGGTCTCACACGTCAAGGCCATGCGCCGCGTCATCGAATCTTCAACGTGCTCAACGCCACCACGGCGAACAGCACGCACAGGATGTAAAACCGCATCACCACCTGCGACTCATACCAACCCTTTTTCTCGAAGTGATGATGAATCGGCGCCATCAAAAAAATTCTCTGTCCCGTGCCGGTTCGTCGCCGGGTGAACTGAAACCAGTAGCGTTGCATCATCACGGACACCGCTTCCATCACGAACACTCCGCCCGCGATGAACAAGACAAACGGCTGGTGAATCAGCACCGCGATGATTCCCAGCGCGCCGCCCAAGGCCAGTGAACCGGTGTCGCCCATGAACATCTGGGCGGGATGGCAGTTGTACCAAAGAAATCCGAGGCCCGCGCCGATCATCGCCGCGCAAAACACCGTCAATTCCCCCGCCCCGCTCACGAACGGAATCTGCAAATAACCCGCCGCTTTGAAATTCCCGGCCACGTAGGTCAGGATCAAAAACACAAACGACACGATCAACGTACACCCGATGGCCAGTCCGTCCAGACCGTCGGTGAGATTCACCGCGTTCGAGCTGCCCACGATCGTCAACAACGTGATGATCAGCCCGGTCACAACCGCTCCGGTCAGAATCGGGTATTTGTAAAACGGCACCATCACGTCCGTAATGAGCCTGCTCGTGGAGGGCGTTTGCCAGAGATAAACGCCCACGAACATCGCCAGGCCGACCTGCACCCACAGTTTGACCTGCGGTTTTGTGCCGCCGCCGCTCTGTTTGATGATCTTGGCGTAATCGTCGTAAAACCCCAGCGCCGCCAGCACCAACACGCTCAACAACGTAATCAGCACCAGCAAATTCAACTGCGCCCAGAGCAGCGTCGTGACGTTCAACACGCCCACGATCAAAATGCCGCCCATCGTCGGAGTGCC
>DAOLDN010000114.1:0-9212 GCA_035327385.1 Verrucomicrobiota bacterium
TTGTTGCGATTGGCTTCGTCCGCGGCCTCCTGCACGGGTTCGGGATCAATGAATTCATACCTTGGCGATCCGGTCTGGTAGAACGACGACTGCGCGCAGAAGCTGCAATTCTCGGAGCAGGCACCCGCCTTGGCGTTGACGATGGAACAGAGATGAATCTTGTTGCCCTTGAAATGTTCGCGGACGCGATTGGCCCACGACAGCAGATCCAGAATGTCGGCGGAACTGTCGAGATTGAAAAGCCACAGCGCCTCGTCGCGGGTGATGTGACCACCGCCCAAGACGCGACCTCCCAGCTCCGAGATTCGCGCGTGGTTGCCGGCGTCAACTGGTTTTGAATTCATGGTTGACAGCTTACCTGGACGAAACCGGATTGCAAGCCGCTGACGGGTGCTTGCGCGATTTTCGCGCGGGGCACGTTCCGGTTTCGCGGGATGGCAAGCCCGCAACGCCGTTACGCAAACCGTGCGTTTGGCGAGTGAATTCAGGCAGCGCGGGCAAGACGACCCATTGGGCCGTCGCGCTCTGCCTTCATGGGCAGAACGATGTCGTAGTGCTGCTCGTCGAATTTCAGGACGATCTGCACGCTCGACATCTTGTTGGCCACGCAGAAATCAATGGCCTTCATGGAACTCAGGAAGTCCATCGCTTCGGATGCGTTGCGCGTCCACGAGCCGACGTCTTTGAAGTATTCGCCCGATGTTTTGTTTTGTAACAGGATTCTCATCTCGCCAGCAATGCCAGCCGGGCATCGCAATGCGGTTGCGGGAAACCACCAGTAATTGTGGGCTTACCGTCCCGCAACTCGACTAATAGTGTAGCCCTGAAGATTCGGTTTGCAACGGGTTTTTTAGGATGGATTGCGACTGGGCGCGGTTGCGGTTGAATCCAATCCTCATCAGTTCACGAATTCCAGTTCCTGCCGGTGCGGAATCAATCCCCGCTCATGTGCCAGACCCAGGAAACGGCGGATGGATTCCCTGCCCCGCTCACCGTAATCCAAAGTCCAGTCGTTGACGTACATGCCCACGAACTTGTCCGCAAGATCCCGGCCCATGTCGCGGGCATATTGCAGCGCGTGCTGAACCGCTTTCGCCCGGTGATCCAGGCTGTAACGGATGCTCGCAGTCAAAATGTCCGAGATCGTTTTCCGAACCGCCGGTTCGAATCGTTTGTGGATCACGTTGCCTCCGAGCAACAACGGCAATCCGTCATTCAACCTGCCCCACCAGACGCCGAGGTCCTCACAAACAACCAGCCCCTCGTTCTGATATGTCAACTGGCCCTCGTGAATAATCAATCCCACGTCCGCCCTGCCCTCGCGGACCGCCCGGAAAATTTCATCGAACGGCACGACGATGTAATTCAATTTCGGATTTCGGATTTCGGATTTCGGATTTCCCGTGACTCCCAGCCACAATTGCAGCGCCAGAAACGCGCTGGTCATCGTTCCGGGAACGGCAACCGTCTTGGTCAGGATTTCATCGCGCGAAAACTTCCGCTTTGCCACCAGCATCGGACCATAACCGTCGCCCATGCTCGCGCCGCTGGGGAGCAAAGCGTATTTGTCACTGACGTAGGCGTAGGCGTGGATGCTGACGGCTGAAATGTCCAGTTCGCCGCGTGTGGCGCGCTCGTTGAGCGTCTGGATGTCCTGCAAAATGTGCTCGAACCGCAACCCGTGGGTCGGGATCAGTTCCTTCGCCAGTCCGTAAAACATGAACGCATCGTCAGGGTCCGGCGAATGGCCGAGCGTCAAAATCCGATTTTCCATGCACCCATTGTCCGGCTTGAACACCGTGTGTCGAACAAAAATCGCCTCTACGCCCAATCCACTTGCCTTCGACGACGCGGAATCTAAACTCGCGCGCTCGAATGAATTTAAGCTCGCTCAACCCCCAGCAACGCGAGGCCGTCGAAACCGTCCACGGCCCGGTGCTCATCCTTGCCGGAGCGGGAACGGGAAAGACGCGCGTCATCACGCACCGCATCGCGTTTCTGATCTCCAAACGGGTTGCGCCCGACAACATTCTGGCCGTCACGTTCACCAACAAGGCCGCGCGCGAAATGAAGGAACGCGTGTCCAAATTGCTCCCGCGCCCGCAGCGGCGCGATCCCTCCACGCCCAATCCCCAGCCGACCGTTTGCACGTTCCATTCGCTCTGCGTTCGCATCCTGCGTCAACACATCGAAAAACTCGGCTACAAGCGCAATTTCGTCATCTACAGCGAATCCGAACAACTCGGCGCGATCAAAAAAATCCTCAGCAACATCTCCGCAAAGGGCGAGAAAACCGACCCCGCTGCAATCCTCAGCCTGTTGAGCCGCTACAAAAACGGCGGCGAACGCGCCGCAGTCTTCGCCGATGAAAGCGTCCGCGCGATGGCCGAACACATCCGCAAACGCTACGAATCCGCCCTGCACGCCTGCAACGCCGTGGATTTCGACGACCTCATCCTGCTCACGCTTCGATTGTTCAAGGAACATCCCGACGCGTTGGAAGCCTGCCGCGCGAAGTATCGTTACGTGATGGTGGACGAATATCAGGACACCAACGCCGCCCAGTTCCAACTCGTCCACGCGTTGACGTCCGGGCATCGAAACCTGTGTGTGGTCGGCGACGACGACCAGAGCATTTACGGCTGGCGCGGCGCGGAAATCTCCAATCTCCTGGACATGGAAAAGCATTTCCCCGAGGTCAAGGTCATCAAGCTCGAACAAAACTACCGCTCCACGAACATCATTCTCAACGCCGCAAACGCCATCATCAAAAACAACCTCCGCCGTCGCGGCAAACAGCTCTGGTCACAAAACGGCCACGGCACAAAGATCACACTCCACACGTTCTCCGATGACGAGGAGGAAGCCCGCTCGGTCGTCGCCGCCATCGAGTATTCGCGTCTCACGAAACGGGCGACATGGTCGGACCACGCCATCCTGTTCCGAACCAATGCCCAGTCTCGCCCGCTGGAAACCGCGCTCCGCCAGGCCGGAGTGCGTTATCACCTCATCGGCGGTCAAAGCTTCTTCGACCGGCGCGAAGTCCGCGATTTCCTCGCCTATTTGAGGACCGTTCTCAACCCGAACGACGACGTGAGCCTGTTGCGCATCGCCAATGTGCCGGCACGCGGCCTCAGCGACGTGACCATGGAACGCCTGCTGGCCGCCAGCCACGAACGTCATTGCTCCGTGTTCGCCGCGATGAAAAACCCCGCGATTTCCGCGACGTTTCAGGCGAAAACCCGCGACAGCATTGACGCCTTCGTCCAGTTCATCGAATCCAAACGCGCCCAGATCGAACACGTCGGCGGTGTTACTTCGCTTCAGACGTGGGCGAATCAACTGCTCGACGACGCGGGTTATTGGGCGGAGTTGCGACGCAGTGAAAAAACAGCCGAAGCCGCCGAAAATCGCGAACGCAACCTGCGGGAAATGATCGCCACACTCGACAGTCAGCCGATGACTGCCGCCCGCGCCGCGTCAACTCCCGCCGAACGACTCCATGATTTTCTCGAGGACATCACCCTCGACGCCGACCGCGAAGAAGAAGAAGAGGCGAAGGGCGACGCCGTCACTCTCATCACCATGCACAGTTGCAAGGGATTGGAATTCCCCCGCGTATTCGTCGTCGGCCTGGAGGACGGATTGTTGCCGCACTCCCGGTCGAAGGTGGAAGGCACGATGGACGAGGAACGGCGTCTGTTCTACGTCGCCATCACGCGAGCGATGCAAACGCTGGACATCAGCCATTGCACGGGCCGCAAGAAATACGGCCAGCTCATGCCGTGTCACCCATCGCCGTTCCTGAAAGAACTCCCGCAGGAATTCGTGGAACACGCGGATGAAAAGGCGAAGCAACCCGTGAACGTGGAAACCGGCAAAAACCTGTTCGCCGCAATGCGCGCCGCCGCACAGTAATCCCGGAGACGTGTCGCTCCGACATCAGTCACCCGGACTCGCCCTCGCCTCAGTCCCGATTGTTGGGTTGCAACGATTGCCGTGGTTCTACCTTCGCGTTTTTGCTTCCGAAACACTCTCGATGCGAGACGCCGACTTTCCAATTCATCCCGGAAACCGCCGTTGGGATGAACCGCGAATCACGCGAACCACGCGAAAACAAATCATCGGAACGAACTGAAGCCGATTCCAAGCACTTCCTCCAGTGGGTGAACGGCGACGTCTTCATAATCCGTTCCGCTTGCGCGATTATTGCATACTGTGCGGTTCCAACCGCGGAATTGATCTGCATATCTTGTGCTGTTCCCATCAAAAACCGGCCATGTCACAAGCCGTTTTTGTTCAGAATAGAACAGACCGGTAGCACAACGGTAACAATCATCACCTAATCTCACTCTCGGAAAACGGATCCAACCGTCGCGATTCGCCAACCGTGAATCACTGAAAACAGGATCGTCCGTTCCCGAAGCGACGAGGACACTTGCCCGAATGTCGGGCGCTTCGTCCGCTCCGACGAAAACAAACGACCGCACTCTGATTGTATGAACTCGACCATGAATACAGTGGAAATGACGGACACCATTCCGCAACGACACCAGAACGAATCAACCGCGATCGCGTCGCCCGCCAAATCGCCGCGCGCGGCATCCGCCACGATTGCCCGGGATCGTCTCTACCGCGCCCTGCTGCTGTGCATTGTGCTGATGGTGGTCTGGATGACCTACAATGTTCACAGCTCGCTCAACACCATTGACAACGAACTGGAAATGATCCGCTCGAACCTGCTCCTGCCGCGGTGAATTGAATGACCGACTCAGTCCGATGCGGTGCTAAAACCCGTTACGCACCGTTTGGCGGGATGCGGCAAAGCCAGTCGCCCGCAGCGTCGTGAGAAACTTCTGGTGAGCTATAGCGTCGCGGAAGAGTTCCAACCCGCAGTTGTCCGTGCCGCGCCAACATTTGTCTGTAGTTTTTGGCGAATTTTTTTCTTGAGATATTCGGCGCGCAGGGAAAAAGTCTCTTCAGACAAGCGCGACACGGATTCGCGTCCGATCTTTGGAAGCCGAAAACGAAACAGCAGATTTACCCTGCCCTGTTCGTGATCAGAAATTAAGTCCTTGAACCGTAAATTAGCCGGACCAGGAACCGTAACCCGCGATTGTGGCTGACAGGCCTTTACTGGAAGTCAAAAACAATCCGGCTGGTTCCACATGTTGCAAAACATGTTCAAAGGAACAATTTCACACGGCAACGGCGGGGTTTTTTATTTCGGATTCCGCCAATTACTTCTTTTCTCACCATCTCCTTTGCGTCAATCTCGCGCTCCGGAAAAACAAACGGACGCACCCCATCCACGATGACGCCCTACGAGACTCTACAATCCCAGTTGAAATCCGCGCCCCGCCGCTGGCTGGTGACCGGCGTTGGCGGTTTCATCGGTTCAAACCTTCTCGAAGCCCTCCTCAAGCTGGACCAGTCCGTCACGGGTCTTGATAATTTCGCGACCGGCCATCGCCGCAATCTCGACGAAGTCCAGCGCCTCGTCTCGCCGCAGCAATGGAATCGCTTCCACTTCATCGAGGGCGACATTTGCGATGCGACGGCCTGCCGGAGCGTCTGCAACGGCGTTGATTACGTTCTTCACCAGGCCGCGCTGGGTTCTGTGCCCCGCTCAATGGCCGCACCGCTGGAAACACACGCCGCCAACGTCACCGGCTTTATCAACATGCTCGACGCCGCGCGTCAGGCCGGTGTGAAACGTTTCGTGTATGCCTCCAGCAGTTCCGTCTATGGCGACCATCCCGGATTGCCCAAGGTGGAAGACAAGATTGGCGAACCACTATCACCGTACGCCGCCACGAAATTGATCAACGAAATCTACGCGGCGACGTTTGCCAAAGCCTACGGAACTGAAACCATCGGCCTGCGTTACTTCAACGTGTTCGGTCCGCGACAAGACCCGGAAGGCGCTTATGCGGCCGTGATTCCCAAATGGATCGCCTCGTTGCTGCGCCGCGAAACCGTCTTCATCAACGGCGACGGACAGACGAGCCGCGACTTTTGTTTTGTGGAAAATGTCGTTCAAGCGAACCTGCTGGCGGCCACCACCGAAAACGCATCAGCGGTCAATCAGGTCTATAACATCGGTCTTGGCCGACGCACCACGCTGAACGAATTGTTCACGTTCCTCAACACCAGCCTGCGCCGCAAAGACGCGTCGCTGCCGGACGCGGCTCCAACGTATCGGGACTTTCGCGCCGGCGACGTGGCGCACTCGCTTGCGGACATTTCCAAAGCCCGACGGTTGCTTGCGTTCGAGCCGACTCATTCCGTTGACAAAGGTTTGGACCTGGCGATGGACTGGTATCGCACCCACTCGGCTTGATTCAGGAGGCCCGTCTGGAGACTGAAAAGAGAATGCTGAAAAGCATCATCGTCAGCAGCAGCACCGAATAGACCTGCATCGGATAATCGAATCTTGCGTGAACCAGCACTCCGACGATTGAGACGCACGTGAGCGCTGCGAATCTCCAGTCCACGGAGGGATTGCCCGGAGCTATCCAGCGCGTCACCGCGACGAACATTGCCAGCAGGAGCATCAGACTGCCGCTCCAGCCAAATGTCACAAGAGTTTCGAGCCAGTCGTTATGCAGTTGCCTCGGCCAGTATTCGTCGGGAGAACTGCGGTAAAGCTGGAACACATATTCAAACGCGCCCGGGCCGACTCCAAACCACGGGTGTTCCCGGGCCATTTGACGGGCCGTGTCGTAGATTGCCTCACGGGTCACCAGGCCGCCTCGTGTATCGGACAATCGCTCGCCGAGTTGATCCCAACCGAAGTAAAGTCCCAGACACAGCAACGTTCCGAACAGCAGCATGACTCCGAATTTCACGGAGGCATGACGGTGGCGCACGCCGACAAACATGACAAAGGCAGCCAGCGCCAGACAACCCAGCGTCACAAAAGCGCCTCCGCGACTGCTCGTAAAGAACGCCCCCACAACCATTGCGGCCACGGGCAACAGCAACCAGTGATGCCGGTGCCGCCGGGGATCGGTGCGCGATGGAAAACGGCGACGCGCCTCCCGGGCGAGCGTCCACCACAAGCCCAGCAACACGGGCCAGAGAAGATTGAAGAACTGCGCGGCGTTGGAGCGATAACCGAACGGCCCGAATTGCGCCAGCGCATCCCTGTTCACCGACATCTCGAGCAACCACAGAGGTTTCGGCGTGCCTGACACTCGCTGGACAATTCCTTCAACGGCAATCAACGCGCCGTTGACGCCTGCCACAGTCACCAGATTCTTGAGCCGGCGGGGAACGAGCGTGACGCCCGCATGCCTGTCGCTCTCGCGTTCCGAGCGCGTGTCTTCCGCATCCGCGCCGGCAAGCCAGTCGCGCAACGACCAGAAGAAACACGCCAGCGCAACGTATCGTGTCAGGGCGTCCCAGGTGTTCGCGCGGTCATAGCTGTGAGGCAGCCACGCAATGTAATCCCGATAGTCGAACACCATTTCAAACGGCTGATACACCGCCCTGGCGTTGAGCGCGGAAACAAAGCAGAAACCCAGCAAGCCCGCCGTGAGCGCGACCATCAATCCATCCGCAAGTCGCGCGAGCAAAGGTTTGCCAGCGGCGCACGACGGACGGTCGGGAGGACTCTCCCGTCCGGCGCGCAACAGCCATTTGGCGACCCACAAGCCGCCCAACAGATAACAAACGACGTTCACCGTCCAGATGGCGCCCGGACGCACCGACCCAAACGCCCAGGGAGCAAAGACGACGAGAAAGAAAATCAGGAAGCCAGAAATCCTGTCGCACCTCCGATGAGCCAGCAATGCGCGCAACGTCATCGGCTTCCGGCTGCGCGACAGCCTTGGATTGGGAACGGCCTGCGGCGGTGTCGGAGGTTGTGTGTCGTCAGGCATCGCCGCATTCAAGCCGCTTGCGCTGCCGACGACAAGTCCGATGTGCCCGATGCGCGATGGCCGCTTGCCGCCTTCCCGGACCGCGCCTATCTTCGGCGCGTGAAATATCGTCGCTTTGGACGCACCGACCTGATGATGCCCGTTTATTCGTGCGGAGGCATGCGCTACCAGTTCAAGTGGCAGGACGTTGAACCGGCCGAAATTCCAGCCGACAACCAGTCCAATCTGGAAGCCACCATCCGCCGCGCCGTGGAACTGGGCATCAACCACATCGAAACCGCCCGCGGTTACGGGACTTCCGAAATGCAACTGGGGCGCATTCTGCCGTCGTTGCCCAGGGACAAGATCATCGTTCAAACGAAGGTCGCGCCCAAGGCCACCGCGAAGGAGTTCTTGGAAACGTTCGAGACTTCGATGAAGTATCTCCGTCTGGACCACGTGGACCTGCTGTCGTTGCACGGCATCAACAACCGCGAGCTGCTGGACTGGTCGCTTCGCAAGGGCGGCTGTCTGGACGCGGCACGCAAGTTACAAGCTCAGGGTCGGGCGCGATTCATCGGATTTTCGACACACGCCACCACGGACATCATCCTGGAAACGATTCACTCCGGTGAATTCGATTACGTGAACCTGCACTGGTATTTCGTCAACGACCTGAACTGGCCGGCGGTGGAAGCCGCAAGCAAGCGCGACATGGGGGTGTTCATCATCAGTCCCAATGACAAGGGCGGGAAACTTTACGAGCCTCCGGGAAAACTTGTGGAGCTCTGCGCGCCGTTGACGGCGATGCAGTTCAACGATCTCTACTGCCTTGCGCGGCCGGAGGTGCATACGTTGAGTTGCGGCGCGGCGCGACCGGGCGATTTCGACGAACACATCCGCGCGTTGGATCATTACGACAACATTCCCGCGATCATCGCGCCAATCGAGCGCCGGTTGCGGGCGGAGATGGAACGCTCTCTGGGCGCGGACTGGTGCGGTCGCTGGTTCGAAGGGCTTCCAAACTACGTGGACGTGCCGGGCAACGTCAACGTGACGGAGATCCTGCGTTTGTGGACTTACGCGAAGTCGCTGGACATCGTGGGCTGGGGCAGGATGCGTTACAATCTGCTGGGCCAGGCGGACCATTGGTTTCCCGGTGAGAATGCGGCGAACGTGAACGCCGCCGAACTCCATGCAGTGCTGCGCCGGAGTCCGTTTATGGAAAGAATCCCCGCCATTCTCGAGGAATCCCACAGGATGTTTTTCGAGAAACCGGTCAAACGGTTGAGCGATAGCTGATCGGCAAGTGAACGGTTACCTGGATTTGATGTCCAGCGGAGCGGC
>DAOLDN010000115.1:0-9195 GCA_035327385.1 Verrucomicrobiota bacterium
GGGCGGCCTCGCCGTCGCGCTCGCGGAAAGCTGCATCAGCCAACTCATCGCCCGTGACACGCCAAGATTGATCGGGGCGACGATTGATCTCAGCGCGATTGGAGCGCAGAGCTCCAGCTCTGCGAGTTCGAGCGAAGCTGGAGCTTCGCGTTCCAACGTTCGCCTCGACGCGTTGCTCTTCGGCGAAACGCAATCACGCGTCGTCATCAGTTGCAAAGCGCTCGACGCCGTCAAAGTCGTCGAACGCGCCAAGCTCATGGGCGTGCCCGCCGTGCAGATCGGCAAAGTCGGCGGCGACAAGTTGACTGTGAAAACCGCTGGCGGCGAATTCTCCGCCCCGCTCACTGAACTGCACGACGCCTGGTGGAACAGCATCGCCCGCGCGATGGCGTAAGTGCCGTTACAAACTGGCGGTGGAGTTCTGCCACAGACTTGGAGCTTGCGCACAGAGCGGGCTTCACCAAACTCACTCCGCTATGACAATGCGACTGCTCCCAATCTTTGCCGCCACGGTCGGCGCGGCTCTCACTGCCAGTGCCACCGATAACTGGCCACAATTTCGCGGGCCGAATGCTTCGGGCATATCCGATTCAGCCAAACCTCCGGCGGTGTTTGCGCCGGGCACGAATCGGATCTGGAAAATCCCCGTTCCATCCGGGGCGTCGTCGCCGTGTGTCTGGGGTGATTTGATTTTTCTGACCGCGTTTGAGGACGGCAAACTGGAGACGCTTTGTTATCAGCGCAAGGACGGCAAGCTGCTGTGGAAAGCGGACGCTAAGGCGGAGAAGATTGAAGATTACAACATCGCCGAGGGCAGTCCCGCCGCATCCACTCCCGCCACGGACGGTGAACGTGTGGTGAGTTATTTCGGTTCGTGCGGGCTGATTTGTTACGACACCAAGGGCAAGGAACTCTGGCGGTATTCACTGCCGACGGCGGAATCCCCCGGTGGTTTTGGCACTGGAGGTTCGCCGATCATTGAGGATGGATTGGTGGTGGTGGGCCGCGATCAAAGCACGGCCTGTTCGCTTCTGGCGGTGGATCTCAAGACTGGAAAGAAAGTCTGGGAGACGGCGCGACCGGATGTCGGGCCTGGCTTCGGCACGCCGATCTTTTGGAAGAACGACGGCGCAAAGGAAATCGTCATGCCCGGCTCGTTCAAACTCAAGGGTTACGATTTGAAAACGGGCGAGGAACGATGGTCGCTTGCGGGCATGCCGTCGTTCACCTGCACGACGCCTGTCGTTGGGCCGGACATGTTGTATTTCGCAGGCTGGTCGCCCGGTAAAGAGCCCGGCACTGGACCTTCCTGGGACGGCATGGTCAAACCGGCGGACAAGGACAACGACAATGTCGTCACGCTGGAAGAAGCGAAGGCCGCGCACTTCGACGCATTCTTCAAGCCGCTCGACGTGAATGGTGACGGCAAATTGACCCCGGACGACCTGGCCGCGATGCAGGCGCAGATGGCGAGAGGTGAAAACGTTCTCGTGGCAATCAAGCCGGGCGGCAAAGGCGAGTTGGCCGAAAGCGGCGTGGCGTGGAAACAGACGCGAGGGTTGCCATACGTGCCTTCGCCGTTGCTCTACAAGGATCGGATTTACATCGTCAAGGATGGCGGCATGCTATCGAGTTTCGATGCCGCAACGGGGAAGGTGTACTATCAGCAGGAACGTCTGGATGCGGTCGGCAATTACTACACGTCGCCCGTGGCGGCTGACGGACGGATTTACGTCGCGTCGCTCAATGGCCGCGTGACAGTGCTGGAAGCGGGCGGCGACACGCCAAAAATTCTGCATCAGGCGGATTTCGGCGAACGCATTTCCGCCACGCCCGCGCTGGTGGGTGATGCGATTTACTACCGGACGGCGACTGCCCTCTACGCGTTTGGCAAATGAGCAAATGACTTGAAGCTCGCGCGTGTTGCATTCCCGGTGAACTCCTGAACTTGCGATGCATTGTCCGGGTTGAAAGGACGCGGCCATCTGCGGGTGCGTCTCTCAAATTGGTGTTCATTCGTGTCCATTCGTGGTTAAATCCGCGCGTGAAAGTCGCCGTTGCCAAAATCAAAAAAATCTCACGACTGCGCCCCACGCTGGCGTTGGTGTTGGGCAGCGGCTTCGGTCATGTCATCAGCCAGCTCGACGAGGAGACGTCCGTTCATTACTCGAAATTGCCCGGCTTTCCCAAATCCACGGTTGCAGGGCACGATGGACGGCTGGTCGTCGGCAGACTCGGCGGGACACCAGTCATGGTGTTGAGCGGCCGGGTGCATTTTTACGAAGGCCATGAGATGGATCGCGTGACGTTTGCGGTGCGGGTGCTTGCGGCTTGCGGCGTCCGGGATTTGCTGCTGACGAATGCGGCGGGCGGCATCAATCCCAGATTTCGCGAAGGCGATTTCATGATGCTCACCGATCACATCAATCTCATGGGTGTGAATCCGCTTCGCGGTCCGGAGTTTGCCGGGCTGCCACGGTTTGTTGACCTGACTCAAGCGTATGATCCCGGGTTGAATCGTCTTTTGGCGACGGCGGCGCGCAAGGCAAAGGTGAAACTTCAACGCGGTGTCTATCTGGCGGTGAGTGGTCCGAGTTACGAGACGCCGGCGGAAATCCGCGCTTTCACGAGATTGGGCGCGGACGCCGTTGGGATGAGCACCGTGCCGGAGGTGATCGTAGCGCGGCAATGCAGACTGCACGTGGCGGCTTTGTCGTGCATCACGAATCAGGCGGCTGGCATCAGCGGGAAACCGTTGTCGCACGCGGAAGTGTTGGAGACCGGCGACCGCGTGAAACTGTCCGGCGCGCGTTTGTTGAAAGCGTTTGCCGGTTTATACTCCGGCGCAAGATTGTGAAGATTAATTCCAAGAAACTGATCCGTGCGGCGGCGAAGGCGAGGCAATCGGCCGTTGCGCCGTATTCAAAGTTCAAAGTCGGCGCGGCGTTGCTGACGCAACGCGGGGAGATCGTCACGGGCGCGAACGTTGAGAGCGCGAGTTACGGTTTGACGTGTTGCGCGGAGCGTGTGGCGTTGTTCAAGGGGTTGACGGAGGGCAAACGGGGTTACGTGGCGGTGGCGGTGGTGGCGCGTTTCGATGGCGGCGCGATGCCCTGCGGTGCGTGCCGGCAGTTGCTTGCGGAATATGCCCCACGGGCGAAGGTATTTGTGGCGGACAGCGCGAGGTTGCGGGAAATCCGGGAATTCACCGTGAACGGCCTGCTGCCTGCTTCATTTGGGTTGGAGCGGTAAAAGCGTTTGTGAAAATGGATTTCTATCGTAGTCTGCGAGTCCGAAGTTTTTGGGGCATGTCGAATGAAGTCTGAACAAGTTTTTGTGCTGGATCACGCGAACTGGCCGGCGTTGCTGGTGGACGGCGGCGGGCGGGTGGTGCGCGCCAATGCCGCGGCGCTGCAAGCGTTCGCTCCATCGCTGGAGGGCGACCGTCCCATGCTTGCGGCGATCTGGTCGCCCGAGAACGGAGCGACTGTCGAGCCATTTCTCGCGCAATGGGAACAATCGCCCTCGCCCGCGCTGACACTGAAGTTTCGAGTCAAGGGGGGCAACGTGGCGGCGTTCACGACGACAATCTGCGCCCTGACACAAGGAGCGGAAAAATATTTCGTGCTTCAACTGTTGCCCGAGCCGTCGCAGTCGCCGGGACAAAAGGGGAATGGAACGGACGCGGGTTCGATCCAAAAGCAGAAGCTGGATTGCGCGCTGCAACTCGCGCGTTCGGTGGCCCTGGATTTCAACAACGCCCTGACGAGCATCCTGGGGCATACGTCGCACCTGTTGAGCCAGTCGGAGGCGAATCATCCGTGGCGCAAGTCGCTATTGGAGGTGGAGAAGTCGGCGGCCAAGGCGGCTGAAATCGCCAACGATCTCGCCTCGTTCAGTCGTCAGGACCGTGAGCCGCGCGGCCAGACGGCCGGCAATTTGAATTCGATCCTCCAGCGTTGCGCGGATTCGTTCCAAAGTTCGCACAAGGACGCCGCAAAGTGGCAACTGCAATTTGAACGCCGCCTGTTCTCCGCCAAGTTTGACGAGGCGAAGGTGCAGCAGGCTTTTGTGAAGGTGATGGAGAACGCGATCGAATCGCTCCAAGGCGACGGACGCGTCTGCATCCAGACGCGTAACGTGCAATTGAACGAACCCACGCAGGACCGGGACGCGAAACTGGCGGCAGGCTCGTACGTGTGCGTGGAAATCAGCGACAACGGAGGCGGAATTGCGCCCGAGGTGTTGCCGAGGATTTTCGAGCCGTTCTTCACCACGAAGCAGAAAAATCATCGCGGCCTCGGGCTGGCGTGGGTGTATGGCATTGTGACCAATCACGGTGGCGGCGTGGCGGTATCCAGTCGTCCGGGTGCTGGAACGTCGGTACGCATTTACCTGCCGGCCGAGGAAAAGGTGGTGCGCGATCATGGCGATTACGCGGGCGACCTCAAGGGCACGGAAACGATTCTGATGGTGGACGACGAGGATTTGTTACTGACGATGGGCGAGACAGTGCTGACCAGTTACGGTTACAAGGTGTTGACTGCAAACACTGGACAGAAGGCGCTGGACATCGTTTCGAAGTCGCAAACGCACATTGACCTGGTGATCACCGACCTTGTGATGCCCGTGATGAGCGGGCGGGAATTGATCGAGCAGGTGCGCAAACTGTCGCCGAGCACGCACATCATGTGTTCGAGCGGATACTCCTGGCCAACCAACCAGCACGACGCGCCAAGTTACCTCCAAAAGCCGTTCACGAGCCAAGAATTGTTGATGCGCGTCAAACAGGCATTAAGAACCCCCGCGCCGCAGGTTGACTAGGAGAAGTTTTTCTGCTCCATTTGAATCGTGCAAATCGAAAGTCTTAAAGTGTTTTGTGATCTGGCTGAAACGGAAAGCTTCACCAAAGCCGCCCAGATCAATGGAGTAACCCAGTCCGCTGTCAGCCAGCAGATCAGCTCGTTGGAACGGCAATTCAAGTCGTTGCTCATCGAGCGCAGCAAGAAAAAATTCCGCCTCACGCGCGAAGGTCAGGTGCTCTACGATTACAGCAAGCAGATCATCCAGACCTTCGAGGGGCTTCACAGCAAATTGCAGGAAATCAAGGATATCGTCTCCGGCAATATCCGCGTGGCGACGATCTACAGCATCGGACTCCACGACCTTCCGCCCTACATCAAGCGATTCCTCAAGGAATACCCCACCGTCCACGTTCACGTGGAATATCGCCGCGCCAACCAGGTCTATGAGGAAGTCCTCGGCAACGTTGTGGACCTTGGACTGGTGGCGTTCCCCGTCAAGGACTCGAAACTGGAGATCGTGTCATTGAAACGGGATCCGCTGGTTCTCGTCTGCCATCCCCAACATCCGCTGGCCAAGGGAAAGAGCGTCAAGCTAAAGGCCATTGCAGGACAGAAATTTGTGGCCTTCGAACCCGACATCCCCACGCGCAAGGCGCTGGACAAGGTACTCAAGGAAAACGGCATTGAGGTGCGAACCGTGATGGAGTTCGACAACATCGAAACCGTCAAACGCGCCGTGGAAATTGACGCCGGCATCTCCATCGTTCCCCAAAGCACCATCGGGCAGGAGGTCGCCAAACAGACGCTCGCTTCCATTGCTGTGGACGACGTGGACCTGTTCCGCCCGCTCGCCGTCATCTACAAAAAGAACAAGGTGTTGTCGCCCGCGATGCGGCAGTTTATCTCGGTGCTCAAGGAAGACGGACGCAAGTCCTGAGTCTGAACGCGGTCGTTGCCAACTGCTTGCATTGAATTGCCGACGAGCGGTAGCGCTCGTCGGCAATCGTATTTCCAACCCCTTCGCCAGGTTCAACCGCGTTGGCTTGAATTCCGCCGCTTGACGGCGATGCGTGGTGGCTCGTATTCTCAGCCTACTGAAATCCAAAACGCCATTGCTTCGTCTGCCAGCCGCGACGGCATCAACGCCGATCGCTTAGTTCAATTCGTAGTAACCTTTGACTCCGCCGCAACATCACTCCATTCGCAGCATGAATATATTCAGAAATAAACGCACCGCGCTTGGATGCCTTTTGGTTGTATCCGCGCTGCTCTTCCAGCAATCAGCAACGGCGCAATACCCAAGAATCTCATCGGAAGTGGCCGCTGAAGCCAATCGCCGCAAGGCAGATTCGGACAAACGTTCCGACGAAGCATTTGCCCAAGCGATGCCCGCCATCAAGGAATGGGAAGCCAAAGGCAAACCGTATCTGCCCGGCGCGGCCAGGCCCGAAGATCTGCCGCAGGCGAAGATTCCCGCGTTTCCCGGTGCATGGGGCGGCGGCATGTATTCGTTTGGCGGGCGCGGAGGAAAAGTCTATGTCGTCACCAATCTCAATGACAGCGGACCAGGGAGTTTTCGTGAAGCGTGCGAGGCGGGCGGGCCGCGCATCGTGGTGTTCAACGTCGGCGGCATCATCCGGCTCAAGGAACGCATTCGCATCCGCGCGCCCTACATCACGATCGTCGGCAACACCGCGCCCGGCGACGGCGTGTGCATCGCGGGCGACACGGTGGAATTGGAGACTCATGACGTGGTCATCCGCCACATGCGATTCCGCCGCGGCGAAACGTGGGTTGGCGACCGGAATGATTCCATCGGCGGCAATCCCATCGGCAACATCATGATTGATCACGTTTCGGCCAGTTGGGGTCTGGACGAAAACATGAGCATGTATCGCCACATGCACGATCACGACAACGACCCTTCCACACCATCGCTCAAACTGCCCACCGTCAACATCACCATCCAGAACTCCATTTTTAGCGAGTGTTTGAACATTTATCATCACTCCTTCGGCAGCACGATTGGCGGATTGAACAGCACATTTCATCACAACCTTTGGGCGAACAACGCAGGGCGCAACCCCAGTGTGGGCATGATCGGCGACTTCACGTTCGTCAACAACGTGCTCTTCAACTGGGTGCATCGCACCGTGGACGGCGGCGACCATCGCAGCCTGTTCAACATCATCAACAATTACCTCAAGCCCGGTCCGGCGACTCCATCGGGACAACCCATCTCTTATCGTCTGCTCAAGCCCGAATCCGAACGCAGCCGGACGGTGGTGGACAATTTCGGCAAGGCCTACGTGAACGGAAACATCGTCCAAGGCAACGAGAAGGTCACCGCCAACAACTGGGACGGCGGCGTTCAACCGGAGGTCCGGTCCAACGCGCTCGAAACCGTGTTGATGCAGATCCGAGTCAACGAACCCATCCCGCACGCGCCGCTGCAAATCGAGCCGGCGGACAAGGCTTACGAAACCGTCCTGCTCAATGCCGGTGCGACACGCCCCAAACGCGACGCCATTGACCAACGCGTCATCCGCTCGGTGCACACGGGCAAAGTCTCAGCCAAGGCCGGTCCGGACATCGAAGCTGAACTCGGCAAGGTCGGATATTCCAGGGAAACCATCGCAAAGATTATCGAACTGATTCCCAAGGGCATCATCACAGATCCCTCCCAGGTCGGCGGCTATCCCATCTATTATGGCAAGCCCTACAAGGATTCGGACAGCGACGGAATGCCTGACGAATGGGAAACGCATTACGGACTTGATCCAAACGATCCCGCCGACGCGTCAGCGGACATGAATGGCGACGGCTACACAAACATCGAGTATTTCATCTACGGTCTGGCCCCGAACGCGCCCAAAGTGGACTGGACCGATTTGAAGAACAACATAGAGCGTCGGTAGCCCGCAGTTTTTTCAATCTGAATTGCCGAACTGCGTTAGTTTTAACCACACCTCGATAGATACACTGCCCCGCATGAATCACCTGATGTTCTATGGCGCACTCCGCTCAACGCGCTTTTTCGCATGGCTCATCGCCCTTGCCACCAGTTTCAGCGCCAATGCAACGTTGATTGCCTATGAAGGTTTCGATTACACGCCCAACACAACCCTCGGCGGACAAAATGGCGGCACGGGCTGGAACGCCGCATGGGCCGCGGGCGCCGCGCAATCACTCGCAACGAATGTCTCCGGCAATCTCGCCTACAGCGATCCGCACGGGAATTCCCTGCTGTCCATCGGTGGCAGCGTGATTGTGGGTCATCCTGCGGGCAATTCCGGAACAACGGCGCAGCCCAACCGCGCGCTGCCGACCAATCTTTCCGGTGGCGCGGGCACCACAGCCGGCGCGGGCGGCACGACTTGGATCAGTTTTCTCTTCAAGCGCCTGAATCCTGATCCCGGCACACTGCCTTATCTGCGTCAGGCAACGCTCGGTTACTTTGAAGGCACGGCGGAGCGCGTTCTGATCGGCGGACCGAACTCCAGCGCCACGGTTTCAAACGTGCTTTCCGTCTGGGGCACGGGCAGCGCCACGCATCTAGGAGCCAATCCGTTCCAGGCAGGCGATTATCCCGTCAACAACGGAGCAACTTATTTCATCCTCGTCAAAAACGTCACCGACGGCACGGCGGCGGCGGACACCGCTTACGTCTGGTTCAACTGGACCAACCTGACAGTGGAGCCGGACATATCCACGGCGACAATCGCGCAGAACGAGTTGAACATCTCATCCATAAACACCTTCCGCTTCCAGGCCGGCAACCTCAACGCCAACGGCAGCAACGCGCTCTTTCAAGTGGACGAGTTCCGCGTCGGCACGGATTTCGCCGACGTGACGCCGTCCTTTTCAGGCTCTGTGCAACCGCCGACGATCACCGCAGGACCTTCGAACTCAACCGTCACCGTCACCGACAATGCCACGTTCTCCGTGATCACCTCCGGAACACTGCCGATGCACTTTCAGTGGTATTTCAACACCAATACTCCTGTGGGCCTCAACACCAACGTGCTGACCTTGGCCAACGTTCAATCCAACGACGCCGGAGCTTACTTCTGCATCATCACCAACGCCGGAGGATCCATCACCAGCGGCGTGGCGACACTCACGGTCCTGTCACCCGTTCCGCCAGTGATCACGACGCAGCCGCAAAACTGGACCAATGCCATCGGTTTTCCCGCCACCTTCTCGGCGAGCGCCACCGGCTCCGCGCCCTTGAGCTACCAATGGTATTTCAACTCCAGCACGGCGCTCACAAATCAGGTCGGAACAAATCTTTCATTCATCATCACCTCCACGAACAACGCCGGCGCTTACACCATCGTCGTCACCAACAAGTTTGGAGCCGTCACCAGCGAAGTCGCCACGCTGACGG
>DAOLDN010000116.1:0-9141 GCA_035327385.1 Verrucomicrobiota bacterium
CCCATCCCCGCCAGCATCAGCGCGTAGAACACCACGCGCATCCACGCGGTGATGTTCCCGAAAACTTCGCGCGTTGGAACAGTCAGGCTGGAGGCGACGTCCATGGTGGTCATTTGGCGCGCAAAGCCTGCGTCAAACGAGGAACAATGTCATGCAAATCCCCCACCAATCCATAAGTCGCCACCTGAAATATCGGCGCTTCGGCATCGCGGTTGATCGCAACGATCACCTTCGAATCTTTCATGCCCGCCACGTGCTGGATGGCACCGGAAACGCCCACCGCAATGTAGAGTTCGGGTGCCACGGTTTTCGCCGTCTGGCCAATCTGACACTGATTGGGAGCCATGCCCGCGTCCACAGCAGCGCGAGTCGCGCCCACCGCACCGCCCAGCGCGTCAGCAAGACCTCCAATCAATCGCTCAAACGTTACCTGATCCTTCAATGGTCTGCCACCGCTGACAATCACCCTGGCTTCCGTCAGTTCGGGGCGCGCGGAAACCGGACGTTCACGCGAAACAAACCGGGTGCCCTTGGGCAACGCGGGTGAGTCCCCCTCCATTTTTTCGACCGGACACAAACTGCCGTTCGATGCGGGCGGCGGAAAAGCAGTGCCGCGGACAGTCAACACACAAGGCCCTGGCTCAAGTTGCACGGCAGCAAACAAACCGCCCGCGCTGACCGGTCTTTGAAACACCCACCGGCCGTCACGGTCTTCAACCGAGGTCACATCGGAAAGCATCGGCGCATCCAGCAACGCAGCCACGCGGGGAAGAACGTCCTTCGTGAATGTCGAAGCCGTACCCAACACAGTGTCCGCGCCAATCTTCTTCGCCGCCTGAACAATCACCGCCGCGTAACGGTCGGCCAACGGTTCGACCAGCGCCGGATCGTCGGCGACCAGAACCACGGAAGCTCCCATGCCGCGCACGGATTCCGCCACCGACGACACTCGATCGCCGATCACCAGCACAGCGAACGGAGCGCCGAGTTTGGCGGCCAGTGTGATGGCGCTCGTAGAAGATCGCTTCACAGCGCGACCGTCGTGTTCAACTACGATTAGGGTTCGTGGCATCTTTGTGTGAAGTTCACAGGCAAAAAGTTTTTGGAGTAAATTGGCAGGCTTGTCGCGATCCTATCCACTCGACGCCATCGCCGACAAAGGTTCATTCTGGTTTGAACAGCAAGCATTAATAATGTTCGATGGCACAGTGAAGTCGTCGTACCAACGACTCCCAAAAGGACGAGGGGCAGGAATGATTTGGTCGGTTGAGTAAGCGAGAATCTTGCGGTTGTACGCGCGGACCTGGTTGCTGGTGTCCCCGTTCAGTTTTCCATCCACATCCAACTGTGTCTCCATTTCCGCAAGCAGCCGCTGGGTATGATCAATCGTTTCCAGAATGGACTTTGCCCATGAACCGGGCAACAAGCCCAGTTCCGCTTTGACAGTCACCAGCCTAGCAATGGACGCATAAGTCACATCCTGAAACTGGCGGCGAGAAAGCCAGTTGGTTTCGTAGTTCAACCGGCGGTGCCAAAGCGGTTCAACGAGCGCGGCGCGGTGCTCATCAAGTGTGCGGTGGAATATGCGGTAGCCATTTTTCTCCGGTTCGACGAAGAACCGGGATCCAGGGTCCAGAAATGGGACCATTGGACAGATCAGCGGCAGCACTTTTCCCCCAGGAAATTTTTTGAGCAGCCTTTCACAGTAAACCACAGTGTCCCAGACGGACTCCGGGGTTTGTCGAGGCATACCCAGAAAAAACCAGACCATGATCCCCGCCACTCCCGCATCGAGTGCTCTGGGTATCCACGCCTCCATCTCTTCCATCGTGTAAGTCCCTCGACCTGCAAGTTTGCTGATCACCGGATCGTGCGATTCCGGGGACAGCATGATATAGGCATTGGTCGCGCGGCCCATTTTGCGCAGGATGTCTTCGGGAGTCAGATGAAACTGCTCAAACGAGACGTTCTTGTAGCCCATTTCTTCGACTGCATCCAGATATTGGTGCATCCGCTCCTTGGTTTCGGAATAGCATTGCAGCGCGTAAATCGAGGTGTGCCTGGCCGCCTCTCCCAATGAGCGCAATTCGTCCTCGATACGCCGGTGATCCTTTTGGATGAGCGTTTTGTTGACCCCCATGATGTTTCGGTACGCCGAACGGGATCCGCCGCACCAACCGCAGTCCATTGCGCATCCCGTGTTGGGGAGCGTCATAATCAACTTGTTGGTGGTAGCGGCGCCTTTCGCGTCCTTGTAATATGACCAGTCCACCGTCTCGTCGTTGTAATGGTGCGACGGCTTGTGCGTGAAACCCGTGTCCACCACCTCGGAATTCATCCGTTTGTAGATCAGATTGGGGATCTGATCCCAGTTTCGATTGCCCCGGCGAACTTCTCGCACCAACGCCTCCACAGGCGCCAGCGTGTCATATCCCTTTACGACCACGTCCACACCGTTATGCCGGATGAGTTCGTTCGCGTAGAACGTGCTGGAGATGCCTCCAAATATGATTGTCGCATCTGGCCGCATCGCTTTGAGTCGTCCGGCGATTTCCACCGCTCCGTGACACTGTGCCATCCAGTGTAAATCAAACCCGAAAATCGGTGCGTCCAGCCGCGCAAGCAGCTTCTCCACATTGAGAGTTGGATGCATGAGCATCAGTGACGCAAGATTCACGATTTTCGCTTCGAATCCAGCAGCACGTAAGCGTTGCTGAATGGCGAAGAATCCGATCGGGTACATCTCGTAAATGCTCGTCACGTTGACACTGTCTGAATCACTCAAATAGGCGAAGAGCACGTCACCGCGCTCGCGAAAGTCGTACACACTCGGAGCATGGAGGAGGAATAGGTCGGCTTGGAACGAGGCGTCGCCGTCATGCCTTGAAGGCTTGGTAACCGCGGACGTGAGTTCGTTCAGATTCATGTCGGTTTAGATATGTTGTGACATTTGGCGCTCGCCAAATTCCCGTGGCCAGTCACCAATCATGTCAACCTAGGACCTTTTCACTATCCCGCAACTTGACGATCAATTCTTCCACGGACTCCAGCCGCGTTCCGGCACCTCGTCGCGGAGCGGAAGTTACTGAAAGCACCGTGGCGCGGGGCCTCACGCTCAATCCGAGTTGCTCGCACGTGAGCAATTCAATCGGCCGTCGGCGGGCTTTCATCAATCCCGGCAGCGAAACGTAGCGCGGTTCGTTCAGCCTCAAATCCGTCGTCACCACGGCGGGCAAATCCACCTCGATCACCTCCATGCCCGCGTCCGTTTCGCGTGTGCAACGGGCAACCTGACCGCCGCTCTGCAATTCCAGCTTTGAAATGAAAGTAGCCTGCGGCCAGTTCAAGAGTCCGGCCAGCATCTGGCCGGTTTGATTGGCGTCGTCGTCCACGGCCTGCTTGCCCATGATGACAAGCTGCGGTTGCTCCTTTCGCACGACGGCGGCGAGGATTCGCGACACCGCATACGGGTCGAGCGCGCGGTCGTCGTCCACCCGGATGACGCGGTCCAGGCCCATCGCCAGGGCGGCGCGAATCTGTTCTTCGGCTGACGCCGCTGCGATCGTTACTCCGACGGTTTCCGTCGCCTCGCCGCGTTCCCTGATTCGCAGGGCTTCTTCAATCGCAATCTCGTCGAAGGTGTTGATCATCCAGCCGCGTCCGCCCGCTGATTCTCCGCCGACGGCGGACACGGGGTCCAGCACCCTTTTGAATGGAACGAGAATTTTCATCACGTCGCGGATCAGACGCCCAGCAGGGAGGCGATGAGGTTGCGCTGGATTTCGTTCGTGCCCGAGTAGATGCGGCTGCCCATGGCGTCGCGCAATTCGCGTTCAATCTCGTAATCGGTCATGTAACCGTAGCCGCCGTGAATCTGGATGGCGTCCTCGCAGTTCTTCACCCAGCAATCGCTGATGTGGAGTTTGGACATGGCGGCTTCCATGACGGCAGAGCGGCCGATGGAGCGTTGATAGGCGCCGTGGTAGGCAATCATGCGGGCGCTCTCCAGGCGCAGTTTCATGTCCACGATCTTGCCGCCGATCTGCTGAAACTTGCCGATGGACTGGCCGAATTGTTTGCGTTCGCGGGCGTAGCGGATACAGGTTTCCAGCAGGCGCTGCATGGCACCAAGGGCACTGGAGAGAATGCAGCCGCGTTCCCACGTCATGGAGTGCGTGAACAGGCTGGCTCCCGCGCCCTCGCGACCCAGGCGGTTTCCGACGGGCACTTCGCAGTCTTCAAAAAACAATTCCGCCATCGGGCTGGTGCGCAGTCCCATTTTTTCGAGTTTGCGGGCGACGGAAAATCCCTTGAAGGATTTCTCCACGAGAAACGCGCTGATGCCGGCGGCGCCCTTTGATTTGTCGGTCACGGCAAACACGACAACCATGTCGGCGACGGGTCCGTTGCTGACGAAGGTTTTGCTGCCGTTAAGGATGTATTTGTCGCCTTGCAGCACGGCCGTGGTGCGCATGCTGTAAGCGTCCGAGCCGCTGCCGGGTTCGCTCATGGCATTGCCGCCTATCAAGTCGCCGTTGCAGAGGCCGGGTAGAAATTTTTTCTTCTGTTCTTCAGTGCCAAACGCCACGAGCGGCGCGCAGACCGTCCACATGTGGGCGTTCAATGAAAACACGAGTCCATTGTCGCGGCAGGCGTATCCCAACCGCTCCAACGCGCCCACCGTGGTGACCGGGTCCTGTCCCAGACCGCCGTATTCGACGGGCACGGCCAATCCCTGGATGCCCATGTCGCCGCATTTTTTCCAGCCCGCGCGATTGAAAACGCCTTCGCTGTCGTTCTCAATGAGGTTGTGATTCAACTCCTGTGAAGCAAAGCGTTCAATCGCCTTGAACAACTCCTTCTGTTGGTCTGACCATGAAAAATCCATGTGTGATGATGGTGTCGTTGTTCTTTCAACCCAGCCGTTGGAGCGACTGGTAGTCAATCTTGTCGGTGGAGGTCTTGGGCAGTGTTTCGTGGAAAGTGAACACGTCAGGAATCATGTAGAGCGGAAGGTGTTTTGAGCAAAACGTCTTGAGTTCGATGAGAGAGGGACGTTTGGCGTCGCGCAGGCTCAGGTGCGCCTTGATCTTCACGCCAGCGGATTCATCGGGCAACGCGACCACGGCGGCTTCCCGGATGGCGGCGTGGCGATAGAGACTGGCTTCGATCTCGCCCAACTCGACGCGATAACCACGTTTCTTGACCATGCGGTCGCGACGTCCGACATAGCGATAGACGCCGTCGGTCTCTTCCACGACGATGTCACCGGTCTTGTACCAACGCTTGCCGTCGGTGGTGGCGAGAAAACCTTTCGCAGTCTGCTCGGGCATTGCCCAGTAGCCCTGCATCACATTTGGGCCGGCGATGCACAACTCGCCTTCCGCGCCGCGCGCCACGACAGAGCCGTCGGTATCCACCACCACGGCCTCCAGGTTTTCGCAGACTTTGCCGATGGGAAACGGGTCAGCGCGATCATCGGGAATGACCTGCGGAATTTCATGGTAGGTGCAAACGTTGGTTTCTGTGGGACCATACAGGTTGAAATAACGAGGTTTTGGCACCTGATTTTTGAAGGATCGAAGATGCACGATGGGAAACACCTCTCCCGCAAATAGTACCGTCCTCAACGCGGAGAAATCGTGCTCCGCAATCTTTCCGAACTGCGCGATCAGGCTGAGGATGGACGGCGCGGAATACCAGACGGTGATGTGGTGTTGGCTGATGATTTTGGAAAGGGCGAGCGGTTCCTTGCTGACGCTCTCGCCAATCAACACCAGCGTCGCGCCGTGCTTGAGAGGCACGTAAATGTCGAGAATGGAGAGGTCGAAATGAAACGGGGCGTGCGAGGAAAAAATGTCGTCGGGCTTCGGCTCGAACACACCCGAACACCAGTCCACGAAGGACACGGCGTTGCGGTGCGAAAGCATGACGCCTTTGGGTTTTCCGGTGGAACCGGACGTGTAAAGGATGTAGGCGAGATCGTCCGGAGCGGAATCAACAGTGGTGGAAGCCGGTGCCGGTGATTGGGAATCCAGACGGTCGAGCGCCGACTGCATGTGGCTTCCACCGCCGACGGAATCGAGGACAATCATCGGAGGCAGCGCGCCTCCGAGCGTCTCCAATTCCTGACGGTAGTTTCCCAGGAAACGTTCTTCGATGATGACGGCTTTGACGCCGCAATTGTTGTGGATGTAGGCGTTTCGGGAAGCGGGCGCAGTCGGGTCCACGGGCACGTAGGCCGCTCCGCTTTTGAGGATGCCGAAGATCGAGATTACACTCTCGGCGCTTTTGCGAAGGTAAAATCCCACGCGGTCGCCGCGACCGACGTTCAACACCGCGAGCCTGTCGCGCAACCGGTCGGACAACCGTCCCAACGCCGAGTAATCGAGCCGGCCGCCTTCGGTCGCCTCGACCACGGCGCAGTGGTTGCCGCGATTGCGGACGCCGGATTCCAGATATGCGTGTAATGACATGGACGCCTCTTTTTCTCCGGGATGAAGAAAGACCAGAGCCGGTCAATTGCCTTTCTTTGACGCGACGAGCTGGACGATGCGTTCGATCGTGTCCAGGTGTTCCGAATCCGCCTCGTGCGCCTCGACGGAAATGGAGAATTCCTGCTCGAGGAATCCCACCAGTTTGAGCGTCGCAATGGAATCGAGCACTCCCGCCGTGATCAGCGGCGTGGTGTTCGTGAGTTGTGCCGGGTCCTCGCCGGGAAGGAATTCATTGAGGATGTAGGCTTTGACTTTCTGTTCGATGTCAGATGGATTTTGCATGGGATGGACTTCAGTTGTTGATTGTCGGGGCGCTGACTGCGCTTCGGCTCAGTTGTGGAACGGGGGAAATCTTTCCGGAGGCTTTCCGAACAAAATGGGCAAAATTGATGTTGGTGTCAGTCAACAGGAACGGATAAATGGCGTCAGCGATCAGTTGATGGCCGCGAGCGTTGGAGTGGTGAAAGGCGTCGGTGAGCATATAATCTTTCGGATCAAGCCCGTCGTAGATGCCCCGCAGGTCACCCGTGATGAAACCGGCTTCGGTCATCATGACCGTCTGCGCCGTCACATTGGTCATATCCCCATGAATGATGTTGTTGGGGACCGGCACAAAGAATGCCACGGGCAGCGCGTTGATGTTCCGACATTCCTCCGCCACCTGTTTGTATGCCCACCCCAGCAACGTTTCGGCGTGAGGTGACAGTCGTCGCGCCGCAAGATTGCGTTCTGTCCGGGCGGTGACACGCGCCCGTCGCAGGACTTCCGCAGGAAACTCGTAGGGCAATGGCAGTCGTTCCCGCAGACATCGGGCGAGATCATAGCTCACCCAGTTCGCGTCCTCGGTATGTGTGATCATCACAACGATGTCCGGATTGAATTGCGCCACCTCTTTCTGAATCACGGTTATAAACGCTAACGGACTCCTTCTTGCGAAGGCGAAATTCAAGACCTCATATTTTACGCCCGGATCGCCAAACGGCCGGTGGGCATTGAGACGCTCTTCAATGATGGAATCGAATGTTTCGTCAAGGCGCACCCCGAACCCCATGGTGTGAGACGAACCCAACAGCGCGATCCGCACCGTGCCGGGCGGTTTCGCGAGTGAATAGTCTCTGTCGCGCATCCCATGCGGATTGGTTTCAAAAAATGTATCGTAGGCCTGCGTTTTGCCGTTGAGGATTGGAGCGTCAAAGCGGCAATCGCGGACCGGACGCGATGCCGTGGTCGGTCCCACGGGAATGTCCGGCAGCCGTTTCATGACAATGGTTTCGAACAGTTGACGGTCGGCGGCGTCCACACTGGTCAAACGCGCATAATACCCGCCCTCGCTGACCTCCTGGTTCATCATCATCGTCGTGTTGCCGATGTTGACGACATCATACCAGGGCTGGGCCGCAATGGAATCAAACCGGGCCTGAAACGCGGGCCGCTGAACCAGCAACAGCGCCACCAGGGCCACCGCCCCCGTTGCCAGGGAACGTCCCAAGCCGATCACCGAAAAGGCAGACGCGCCCGGTGGAGATGGGCGGGCTTTCCGGTTGGCCGGGAGAACTTCGAGGACAATTGCCGCAATCATGATGGATGCGACTGCGGCCCCGCCCCACATCAGTGTGTTCAGGTCGGCGTAACGCCAGAGTCCGAGCCATTGAGTGACGCCAGGCGTGCTCCATAGCGACCACAAAACGCTGATGCAGGTGAACGTGGCGCCCGTACGCGCGGCCAATCCCAGTGCGCCTCGAATGCTGTATCCTGAAGCCAGCTTGCGCTGGCGACCGCGTTTCATCTCCCACAACGAGTTTGCCAAAACCAGCAACGCGAGCGTGGACCAAAACAACACGTCGGACCAGGAGAAGCCCATGAAACCCTTCAGCCACCAAGTCTGATAAAGGTGGAGTGCCCACGTGATGAAGAACGCCCACAGGGTGGATATCACCAGCGCGGTGGTGGCCCCGAGGTTCTTCAATCGAAAATAGGCCGGGTAATACACGACCTTCATGATGAAATTCTTCCAGTAGATGTTCACCCGACGCCAATAGTCCGTGAAGCTTGCCGCCAGAAAATACCGCTGGTTGGTTTCAGGAAGGTTGAATCCAAACAACAACAACATTCCCACGATGAAGTGGAACAACCCCGACACTTGCAGGTAAACGAACGCGCTCGCGAGGATGAACTGAATCAGATGCGTCCCGTTCGAGATGTGATCCGGCTGGATGCTGAACATCTGCACGACGACGCGATGAGCAAAAAGCTGAAGCACGCCCCGCACGATCCACCGAACGCCCCTTTCGTAAATCACCATCGCAGCAGCGTTGTATTGCGACTGGCACATCGTCTTGAAATCCACGACCGGGAACAGCGCGGAGCAACTGTTGGGAAACAGAAAGAAATAGGCGATGGCTTCACTCCACTTGGGACGCGCCTTCCACGTGGCCAGGTCGTAGAGAAAGACGATCAACCGGAACATGAACAACGATGCCAGCAACGGCCAGAGCAGCAGCAGCGAATCCGGACCAATGACGTTCGTTCGCAACAGCCCCAAAACGACCACCGCCAGTCCCAGCAACAAGAGACGTTGCCAGAAACGAATCGGCAAAAGACAAATACCGATCAACCCGCAGCCTGCCAGCACCAGCGGAACAGT
>DAOLDN010000117.1:0-9097 GCA_035327385.1 Verrucomicrobiota bacterium
TGTGGCCGGGGCGCGGCGTTCACGCCGCTTCATCGTCCACTTGCAAATCCACGTTGAAGCGGGCTGAAGCCCGCGCTCTTTCGCGGTTTGAGGTGGCTACAGAATTACTTGAACTGCTCTCGCGACAATTGGCCTTTCTGCGGTTCAGCGGAAAAGTTTTTGAGCGAAGTAATAGAGGCTGTTTCGCCAGTGCGTGGCGTCGTGGCCGTGGCCGTCCACGTGCCAGACGTGGGGCACGCCGTTTTCCTTGAGATAAACGTGCATTCCCTGGCTGATGCTGATCAGGCCGTCCTTGTTGCCGCAGGAAAGCCAGAGCAGTTTCAACTGATTCCTGGCGGCAGCGGGGTCCGGTACCAGTTCGGCCGGGGGTTTGGTGTTGGGCGCGGAGGAAAAGCCGCCGACCCACGCGAAGGTGTCCAGATGCGTAAGCCCGAAGTTCAGCGACTGTCCGCCGCCCATTGAAAGTCCCGCCAGCGCGCGGTTTTCACGATTGGTATAGGTGGAATAACGCGACTGGATGGCGGGGATGACATCGTCCAGCAGGTCGCGTTCGAATGTGGCGAAGGCTGGTGCCGCCGCCATGATGTTGCCCTGGGCGCGATCGTTCGCCTGCGCGCGGCCGTTGGGCATGACAATGATCATCGGCACGGCCTTGCCGTCGGCGATGAGGTTGTCGAGCAGCACGTTCGGCTGTGCGAAGCGCTGCCACTCGGTTTCGTCGCCACCGATGCCGTGCAGGAGGTAGAGGACGGGGTATTTGTTCTCTGGCGTGTAACCGGGCGGCGTATAAACCTGCATTTTGCGTTTCGTGCCGACGGTCTTTGAATCGTACTCGACCATTTCCAATTTGCCGTGAGGGATGTTGTCCCGCCATGCGACGATGTTCGCGGGCGGTTCGTCGAACGCTGGTATGTCGTCGGGAGCGAGCACGATAGGGCGGTTGAATCCGCCTCCACGTCCGCGCCGGGCTTCCGACTGTGGCGCATTTGTGGCTGGGGACTCGACTCGGGTTGCGGTGAACTCCTCCTTGGCGATTTCCCCGACTTCGCGTGTGAAAGCGATCCCGTTCGTGCCGACTTTTCCGGTGTACTGAATGCGCAGTTCGTTGCCCTGAAAATCCAACAACTCGACAAATCTCAATGTGTCGCCGGTGATTTTGCCATCCTTCAGTTCCGCTTCCCGTTTCCGCTCGCCCGCTTCCGAAACGGCCCTGCCGGTCAGTTTGTCGCCGTCGGTTTGGAACGTGAACACATACTTCTGAACTCCGATCTGGGTGTCGAATTCCGCGTGCCAGTTGCCTGCGATGTCTGCCGCCCGGATTGCTGGTGGGAACAGTCCCGCCATGGCGCAAAGCGCGATCCATCCCGCTGTTTTGAGGCCGATTGTTTCCATGCGTAAGTTTTGTAGTGAATTCATGTGTGCTGTTGAGCGCAATGGTCTTGGAGGTTCGTTGCTATTGTGGGTCCACGGTCTTTTTCGGTTCGGCGATGACGGCATCGAATGCCGGCTTGGGTTGATTGTTGCCGTCAAACAGCAGCGGCCTGCCGTTGGCGCGCCAGGAGACTCCGTCGTTGACGCCCCAGAGAGTGACCATTTTCACGGAGTCTTTGTGTTTTAGGAATGCGCGGAACATGGCGGCGTACGTCTCGGCCTGGCGTCGGCTGGCGTCCTCCACCAGACCGCCTGCGGTGGCCGAAGCGTTGGCTGTGATGTCGGCACCGGTGGCCCGCTGTCCGCCCGTGGCGGCGTTGACATCCAGTTCTGTGATGTGAATGGGCAGTCCAAGCTCGGCCATTTCGGCCAGCGCCCGATCCATTGTCTCGAAGCTCGTCGAGATGTTGACGTGAGCCTGCGAGCCGATGGCATGAACCGGCACGCCCTGCTCCTGCAACTGCTTGATCAGGGTGATGAGTTTTGCGCGTTTGCCGGGATTCTCCAGTCCGTAGTCATTGTAGCGGAGAATCGCTTCCGGATCGGCTTCGTGGGCATATTCAAATGCCTTGGCGATGAAGTCCGGGCCGATGATTTCGAGCCAGAGCGAATTGCGCAGGACGTTGGTGCCGCCGTCGGCGATGGCCTCGTTGACAACGTCCCAGGCTTTGATCTTGCCCTTGTAACGTCCGACGACGGTGTGGATGTGATCACGCATGCGTTCGAGCAATTCCTCGCGCGAGGCTCGAGGGCCGGTGTAGCCGCGTGGGAAACCGCCCCCGAAGCGTCGGCGTCCGGGTGCGTTGGTGCTGCCGGAGATGTTCGTGGTCGTCATTTCCGCAGACGGAGTGTTGGTGATGACGGGTGCGGGGTTTGTTCCGGCGAAAACCCAGTTTGGCGTCTGGGCGTGCCAGACCAGTGTGTGGCCGATGATGTACATGTTGTTGGTAAGGCCGAAATCCACGAAGGCGTCCGCCGGGCCGAAATCGTAACCGTCCGCGCCTTCGCGAGGATGGATGAGCTGCCACTTGAGGTCGTTTTCCGGGGCAATCTGGTTGAATTGCTCCTTGGTGACGGCTATGTCTCCCTCGACCTGTTCGAGGGTGCGGTTGACGTTGTTGGCCTGAACCGCCGTACCTGTGGCGATCGTGCGGTTGATGGCCACGCCGACGTAGAAATAATCCTTGTAGGCGTCCTTGAGGGTGGGTTTGTCTGCGGACAACACCGGACTCGCCACCATCAACAGGCCTGCTGTCAACGAGAGGTTGTGGAGGAGGTTGAATGTTTTCATTGGAGTTTCACCGTGTTTGGAGCGCGGGATTTTTGGTTGTGATCGTTGCATCGGAAAATAGAGAGGTGAGGATGTTTCGGTCGGCGGGGGTTCGATCCGGCAAAATATCTACGATCACCCTGCGGTAGCGTGTCAATGGAGGAGTTCCCTTGCCGGTGACTTTCAGGATGAAATGGGTCGCCTCGGTCTTTTCCACAATCGTGGCCTTGATGAAGACGACGCGCACGTTCTCGGCGGAATCGGTCTTGATCGGTGCTTTGTAAAAGCTGGTTTCCGGATAGTGGAACCACAGGAACCCGAGATTGTCACCCTCCGGGTCGGCTTCAAAATCGGTCAATACAATCAACGGGCATTTCTGGCTTTCCTGAGCCCTCAGCGGTTGCGAATTGAAGAGCAACCCAAAGGCAATCAAAGGAAGGAGAATTCTCATCTGGTCGCGCGTCATGGTTGGTCAGTCGCTGAGTTGCTGAAACCGAAGGTCATTGAAGCCTCATGGGGTTTTGAACAACAACGGAGCCATCTGATAGAGGCTGCGCCGCAAGGACTGCCATTCGTGGCCGGTGTTGGGAGATTCGTAGAAGACGCTGTTGATGCCGGCTTGTTGCAGCGCCGCTACGTTGGTCTTTGCGGTCGCGCTGTTCTCGCGACTTCCATAGCTGACGAATACTATCTTAACTTTCTCCTTGAAGGCATCCACGTCTGAAATCTCGTTGGTGGAGATGCTGCCGCCGCTGAGGATGCCGATGTGGGAAAATTTGTCGAGGTTCGCCAGAGCGATTGACCTGGTCTGCATACCGCCCATGGAAAAACCCGCCATCGCACGATTCGGCTGATCTGCAAGCGTGCGGAAGTTCCCGTCAACATAAGGGATCAGGTCTTCGATAAGCACGCGCGCGAACGCTGCAGGATTGTAGTTGCGTCCACCCGGACCGGTGATAGGGCGGGAGTAGGGACTGTTGGTCGCAGGAGGCTGGTTGGTGTCACCCGGTCCGCGACCATAATTGGCACCAGGGACATAGCTGTTGGCCATCACGATGATGAAGGGCCTGGTTTTGCCCTCGGCGATCAGGTTGTCCATGATCAGCCCCGCGCGACCCTGGCTGCCCCAGGCGGTTTCATCTTCACCGCCGCCATGCTGCAGATACAAGACAGGATAACGCCTGGTTGGGTCTTTGTCGTAATCCGGCGGGGTGTAAACGAAGCACCGGAGAACAGCATTGGCGTTCGTGGAATAATACAGAGTCTGGCGTAACTGCCCATGCGGCACATTCTTGAGGGCGTAAAAATCCTGATCCTGCGCCGGAACTTCAACGCCGCTGCCCCAGCGGCTGGCACCGTAGAAATACAAGCTGCCGGGATCCGGCACAGCGGCACCATCCACCCATATCTGATAGTAATGAAACCCTTCATCTTGCGGTTGCGATTCGCCGACCCACGCACCATCTTCGCGCCTGGTCAGGGGGTATTTCACGGCGCCGATATCGAGCAAAACGTTCGTGGCCCCGGGCGCGACCACGCGGGTGCGCACGCGCCGCTCCGAATTGACCTGCGGATATTGCCTGCCGGGTTGGTTCAGGGAGGACGGCTTGAAATCCTCCACCGGCGGCTCATTGGCCTGGGCCAGGCCGAGATGGCATGACAAAACGGAAGCAACCGAGAGTGATACGAGTTTTATTTTCATGGTGATGATCGTCTGTTATTGCGCAAATCAAAGCCGGAGACGGAACACCGTGAGCGAATTGGGCGGGGCTTCGTAATCAAACGCGGGCTTCAGTGTCACTTCGCTGCTCACGGGACGCACGACGGGCGCTTGGCCGTCTTCATTGAATGCGTCGGCATCGGGACCAGTGAGCACCGTCCGCGTGGCCGGAATGTCCCCCGACGCAACGCCCGCGAGTGAAATCGTCAGCAGAACCGGCACGCCCGCACCATTCACGATTTTAACGACTACGTGACGGGACCTGGAATCGCGCACGGCGGAGGCGGCCAGCGTGGACGGGCTGGATGCGGGTTCGATGGTGGTCGTCAGATAGAAGTCGCCGCCGTTCTGGCCGAATAGTTGTTGCACGTAATAATTGGCGGTGCGGAAAACTTCCGTGCCGGTAAAGTAAATCAGGTCGGGATGCCATTGCGTATGATTGCGCCGAGCGAGCAATGGCGCGTACGAGACGAAGTGAACGATGTCGCCGTTGCGCTCGAATGCCGTCATCCCCGCAGCCTCCGCGATGGCCGAACGTAGTGTGCTGCGGCGTTTGTCGCGATCATGCGCGGCGTATTCCCCGACGTAAACTTTTGCGCTACTGCGATCGTATTTGTCGTAGCGCGAGAGGTTGTCCCAGAACCATTGGGGTGGGACGTAGTAATGTTCGTCCACCATTGCCAGTTTGAGTTCGCGCGCGAAAGCCCAGCCGTTGTCGTAATCCTCGCCGCTGGCGAACGGGCCCGACGTTCCGACCACGACAATTTCCGGATGCTTCTCCTTGAGAGCGTCGTGGATCATTTTGAAACGTTCCTTGAATGCCGGCGTGATGGCGTCTTCGTTGCCGATGCCGAGATATTTCAATCCGAATGGGGCGGGATGGCCTGCTGCGGCGCGTTTGGCCCCCCATTTGGAGGTCGTCGGCCCGTTTGCCCATTCGATAAGATCGAAAATGTCCTGGATGTAAGCGGGCATTTCCTGCATCGGCAAACCCTCCTGGCCGCGCCCCGGCGAATGGCCGGCATGCTGACAACTGACACCCGCGGTCACGACCGGAAGGGGGATCGCGCCGATGTCTTCGCAGAATTGGAAATACTCGAAATAACCCAGGCCGAGCGTTTGATGATAGCCCCACGAATTGTTTGGACGCGCCCGACGCTCTTCCACCGGCCCGATGGAATCCTTCCAATCGTAATAGCTTCGTATGCCGCTCCCATGCACAAGACAGCCGCCAGGGAAACGGACGAACTTCGGTTTGATGTCAGCCACGACTTGCGCAAGATCGGCGCGAAGTCCGTTCGGGCGGCCGCGAAACGTCTTCTCCGGAAAAAGCGAAATCATGTCCAGGCAAAGAGCGCCCTGCTCGTGGGCAAGCAGCACGAGACGGGCGTCGTTGACCGTGCGACCAGGATTGAACTTCACAACGACTCTCCGCCAATCGCGGCCTTGGATCTCGACTTTCTCCTCCGCCAGCACTTCGCCTTCACGGGTTTCCAATCGCAACGTCACGGGCATCGGTCTGGAATTGTCCCCGCGACCCCACATGATTCCCATGTATGCCTGGTAAGCCCAAAAGGAAGCTTCGTAGGTCTCGCCCGCCTTGAGCGGAATTCCGCCATAGCCGCCGTTGGCAACGCCCACGCCGTCGCCGGGCGAACGCACTGTCAGGATTGCGTAGTGCGGATTGTTTTGATGAATGGGCCGTACTCCCGATACGCCTATGGATCCGTCTCCGCCGCCGCGTTTCTGGAGTTCCCAGAATGAAAGCGGATTCCAGGAGGATTGTTCGGTGGGACTGTATTCGAACGAGCGATTTTGTATCAGTTCCGCGTACAAGCCGCCGTCGGCAGCATAGTTGAGGTCTTCAAAAAAAATGCCGAACAAATCAGGGCTGATGGGTTTGCCGGGCTGACCGGCTTGAACTGTAATGGTGGCACGCTGCTCCTTGGCGCTGGTGTTGGAAATCGGCAACGCAAGCGCGAGGAGGACAGGAATTCGTGTGATTATGCGGTGAATGGTGATCATTTGAGCGTCAGATTGTTGGCGAGGTATCCACTCGAATTGTGTCGGGGTCGCAAACGAAGTCAACATTCACGCCGTAACGCACCGGACCGCTAGAAAGCGTCCAACACACCGTCCGTCCGGTGACTGGCTGATTTTCCCCAATGTTGCCGACGCCCGCCTCCAGGCAGTTGGCCTGACGCTGGCAACCGAGTCGCCGAAGAGATAGAACTGCAGTGGTCACCAATGAGATTCGTGAAATTTGAGGCCGCAGGATTGACCGCCGTGATTACCGTTCGCTATCGGCGACGGCAGCGGCGAATGCTTGGCAGAATGTAAAACCCTCCTTTGTCGTCGAGATTTCACCCGGTTCGGGAGTTCTGATGATTTGCGCATTTTGCATCTGTCACAATTGCGTGAACTGCGCCCGAACCAGACCTGCGGGAGCGATGCTCAATGCCGCTCCCATTCCGGATGTTTGTTTCATCTGTTGTTCGTTTCTTGGTTGCCTGGATCTTTGCCGCCAAGCGCAATGCCACGCCTGGACCGTGCGGGGTGTCGATACTCACGACGACGTTAGGAAATCGCTCCAAGAATTGTCTATAAGCAGCAATACTCACAGGAAATCTGCTTGCCCGGCATGGCTGAGGTGCTATGAAACGTGCCGCCTAGAATTGGCTGTGCCAGTGGAAAGAGATTTTATGTCTTGTCGCCCGCCGCATCATCGGGCGCAGAATTAGACCGAGCATGAGCGTGAGAACGAGAATTTGCGCCCAGTCCGCGGGCCTGTTGCTTTGCTTCGCCATCGCGTTCGGTTGCGCATGCAATCGGCTTTCCGCCGCAGGCATCGGGAATTCGCCCCAACCAGCCTCCCGGCATTTCGTCACGACGGCGGCTCAATTTCGGGACCTGTCCGGCGCGGACTATCTCGATGGCTGCGATTTCCGCCTGACGGGCGCTGTGACACTGGTGGACACGAATCGCGATCTGATGGTCGTACAGGATGACACCGGCGCGGTTGCGCTGCACTTCAACCTGCCTGTTCCTGTTCCCCAAGTCGGACAACTCGTTACTCTGGAAGGGACGAACGGTTACCCATATTTCCCGCGCTTTCCGAATTATCCCTTCCACCCTTCGGGATCGGAAATCCTGCCCGCCTTCGAGTCCCCCATTGACCGGGGCGAGTATCAACTGACAAGGATGCGGGGCTATGTGAGTCCGCCGGAAACGGGCGATTACACCTTCTGGATTGCATCCGACAACTCGTCGGAATTGTGGTTGAGCACAGGCGTTGATCCTTCCAAAGCCAGGAAAATCGCTTCCATCCCGCGCTTCGATTGGGTGTCGCCACGAGATTGGTCGCGCTACCCTTCGCAAAAATCCGAACCGGTCGCTTTGAAAGCGGGCCAAAAGTATTACATCGAAGCTTTGGTCGAACAAAACGTCGGTGGCGACCATGTCGCCGTAGCCTGGCAAGGCCCCGGTCTCGCGCAATGCATCGTGGCAGCTCCTCACCTGACGCCTTGGGACGCCACCCGCGAGCGGACGCATGGAATCCTTTGGGAACACTGGACGAACTATTCCGCCGGCGACCTGGTGGGGTTGACAGGACCGCGGCCATTTGCCTCGGCATTGACGGTCAGACAAGTGCAAGTCAATCAATTGGGGCCAGGCACGCTGCCTGATCCACATCCCATTGCCCTGAATCATCCGTTACAGTCCGAGGACAACTTTCGCCGCGTTTCTGTCGAAGGATTGGTGACGTTCGTTGGAGGGCAAGGTGACATCGCGGTCCTGGAACTGACAGATGGTCAGGCCGCACTGCAGGTACGAACATCGCCCTGGAATCCGGAGTTGTGCGACCAACTGCGCGGCTCTCTCGTCCGCGTGGAGGGCGTGTGTGAGGGCGTCTATGACCAAACAGAAACCAGGTTTCCCGGTCTGATCTGGGCCACAGAGCAAGGAGGCATTTCTGTCGTTGAGGAAGCGATCACCAACGCGGCAGCATTGACCAGCGACCTCGTTGCGCCCTCCATCGCAGCCGCCAATCCAGCGATGCCGGGGTTTTACGGAACGCGCGGCGTTGTGACCTTCAACGACAGGGTGTTCGGCACTCACTACATCTTCATTCAGCAAGGCAACACCGCGATACGCATTATTCCAAGAAGTCAGGCTGTGAACGATCAATTACAGGTGGGCAGACGGGTGGACGTGGGAGGCACATTGGAGTCGGGCAGGCGCGTGTCAGTCTTGACCCCGCTGACAGCCAAAGACCTCGGCTGGCACGCAATGCCACCGCCCATCACCGAATCACTCAATCTTCCGGCCTCCGCAAATCACGAGGGACGCTGGTGCGAACAGGCAGGCGTGGTGCATGCCGTGAAAACCAACGGGCTGTTGTCTCTCGCCGTGAAAGACGGGCTGGTCTGGCTTTGGATTGGCCATACGTCTCCGAACGAATTGACACGATACGTGGATGCGAAGGTGCGGGTGCGCGGCGTGCTGATGTCGAGCCTGTTGGATGCCCCGGCATTGCTTGTGCCTTCCGGCGACTTTATCGAGCTTGAAGAACCACCGCCAAAAGACCCTTTCGACGTTCCCCAACGACAAATTGCCGACCTTGTCGCCGGATCGCTGAAATCCGCCTGGCCTCACCGCGTCCGGGTAATGGGTGC
>DAOLDN010000118.1:0-4643 GCA_035327385.1 Verrucomicrobiota bacterium
TGCTATTCCCGCACATCCTTCCCGGCGACCCCAGCAGAAATTGATATGCGCCCAATAGAAATCTCATCGCATGGAACGAGCATGAAATTGAATGGTCTGAAGCCAACTGCACTGTAGGGGAGAACAGGATTTCGTGGCGGCGCAAAGATTTCGTCGTGGACGGACTTTTGAAACCAGGACCAAGCAAACCTTCTTGGACCAATTGGCATTTGCTAGGCCCGGGCAGAACTGAGTATGGAATTTGGGAATTTACAGAAACGGGATTCGCAAAAGCGGAAACGATTGTCCAAAACTGGAGAGAAAAGTTTGAAAAGGACAACGCATTTTTTGATGACCTCAAAATGGGTCTTATTGAACTCAAATTGACCGACGAGTTCATGAATCTTGTCCTACAACTGGCACACAATGATTTCAAAACCAGATTTTTTCCGAAAGCAGACGCACCCTGCGCCGTAGGCGTGCCATCTTTGTAGCCACCCGTCGCAGAAATTTCCCAGCTCCGTCAGGAGCGACATCTTTCCAAAGCGCCAGAGGACTGGCGCACTCCAGGACGCTTCGCGGCTGCGGGCGTCATCTTGAACGCGCCAGCGTCTTGGACTGCGGCGGCCCTCCGCCGCTTTTCATTTGAATGCGACATCCCCCACATATTTCGCCCCTGACGGGGCTTTGTGATTTTGTCGAACGCCGTTCTACAACCATGCCGCGCCTACGGCGCTCCGAATCCCAACGGAATTCCATCCCTCAGCCCAGGGTTGGCAGTCCAAGCCGCACAGGCGAGGAACGACTACCCTGGGTTCACGTCCGCCAAACATTTTCAACCCTGAAAGGGTTGCATCAAAAATCTCTCGCCATCCATTTGAACCGCGAACCACGCGAAATACGCGAACCATTTCAAAACTAATTTTCCCTTTCGCGTGTTTGGCGTATTTCGCGGTTCATCTTCCGGTCGGCTGCAACCCCTTCAGGGTTGTTCTTCATTTCACATCATCACCCAGCGTAGGCCGACTGCGTCGTCCAACACTGGGCTGAAGGCTGCAACCGCGTTGCGGTTGTCGGCAGCGCCGTAGGCGCGCCATCTTTGTAGAAACCCGTTGCAGAAATTTCCCAGCTCCGTCAGTAGCGACCTGTTCCGCCCATGCCCCCTGAGAACTGGCCTTGTGAAGGCGGGCAAAACGCTGTCCGAAGCCCACCGCCGCCGGTCGCGAAGGCCGGATTCCAAAGTAGCGGAATGACGCGAGAATGTGATGGCCGCCAAATTCGGCAATCAGGGCACGCTTGCAATCGCAATTCGTAATTCGTAAATCATAAATCGGACATGAGCTTTTACGACAAATTGAAATTCGATTCGGCCGGCTTGATCCCCGCCATCATCCAGGAACAAAAGACCGGACGTGTGGTGATGATGGCGTGGATGAACCGCGCCTCGCTGGAAGCGACCATTACCACAGGCAAGACACATTTCTGGAGCCGTTCACGACAGAAATTCTGGATGAAGGGCGAGGAAAGCGGCAACACGCAGACCATCAAGGATGTGGCGTTTGATTGCGACGGCGATTGCCTGCTCATCCAGGTGGAACAGAACGGCCCGGCCTGTCACGAAGGTTACAAATCCTGTTTCTTCCGCTCCATCGAAGGCAAGGGTGAGACGTTCAAGACCACCGAGCCACAATTACTGACGCCCGAAGAGATGTACAAAAAAAGTAGCTGATAATGATTCCAGCCAGCAAAGCTCCAAGCGCCAACATCCAAGCTCCAGAGAAACACCAAGCACCAAATCTTAACACCTCAGCCGCGCAGTTGTTGGAGTTTGGGGTTTGGATATTCTCTGGAGCTTGGTGCTTGGGATTTGGAACCTAATCTCATGGACGACACCGTTCCATTGGGCAGCCGTGTGTATGTGGCAATGCTTCTGTTGCTGGTGTTCTCCCGTGCCATGGACTTCCTCAGCACCTGGATCGCCACACCCAACCTGGTGCTCGAAGGCAATCCCATCGCAAAGAAACTGGGGTGGACCGGCGGATTGCTCGTAAATGTGGTCGCAGTCTTTCTGCTGGCCATGTGGCCACTGTCGGCCATCGTCGTGAGCACCGCCAGCGTGCTGGTGGCCGCGCGCAATTTTCAATCCGCTTGGCTCATGCGCTCTCTGGGTGAACACGCCTATCGCGACTGGCACATCGAACGCGTCCGCGAAACGCGGGCCTCACTGTTCGTCTTCTGCCTGCTTGGCCAGACGGTGCTAACGGGCATCGTGGGAATGGCCATCGTTCTGTTCAGCGGCGAGCTGCTCGTCCCGGTGGGCATCGGCATGGGCATGGTCGCTTACGCGATTGCGGTCACCTTTTACTCGCTGCTGGCCATCTGGAGGCTGAGGCGACGGCAGGGCTAGACTCCGGGTTCCGCCTATGGACTCGTCCATGATCTATCTTGCGCTGTTCTTCATAACACTGTTGATCTTCGGCATCTTGTATTCTTCACGAAGGGTTTCCGCGTCACTTGAAAAAGCCGAAGAAAGCAGACCCGGCCTGCTCGCCGATGTGGCGTATTATACGGTGAAGTGGATCATGATATTCTCGCTGCTGGGGTTTGTTGTGCCAGGGTTGCTGATGTCCTGGCCACCGCGCTGGATGGAGCGGCGCGACCAACGCGAGGAGGTTTTCAAACGAGTGGAGAGCGCGGGCGGCTGGGCGAAGCTGGCGGCGGATACGCACATTCTGATTGAAACGAACTGCACTCCGAGTTCGAGGATTTTGCCGCGTTACGAAACAAACTTCGCGTTACCTGCGGCCATCGCGGCCTTGAAACCTCGCGACATTCAATTGTCCACGCTGGAAGAATCACGCACCGCGCTGCTCCAGATTTACGGAGTGCGCTCCACAGGTGGCCGCGGCCAACCATACTACTGGCTGTATATCGTTGACCAAGGCTCGACAGAAACCGCTCTCAAAAACCTGCGATCTCACCTGGTCAGACCTCGCACCATCAGACCAATCACAAACGGTGTTTTCGAGGTTTACTAAATCCGTTTGAGAACCTGCCCGCCGCCTGTAAAATGTCGCTCGCATGATTTCGCCACCACTGGATGAATTCCTGAAATTGGCGGGACAGGGAAACCTGATCCCCGTCACCTGCCGCATTTTGGCCGACATCGAAACGCCGCTCTCGGCGTATCGCAAAATTCGCGGCCAGGGCGAATCGTTTCTCTTTGAATCCGTGGAGGGCGGTGAACATCTCGGTCGCTACTCCTTCGTCGGCTGCAATCCGCGCGCGGTGATCAAACAGACCGGCAACAAGGTGGAAGTCATCCAGGATGGCAAGATTGGGGAGAAGTTCGGCATTCCCGCGCCGGGTAAAGAGCCTTGCGAGAATTGCGTGAAGGACGGTCTCGAAGTCGTCGAGCGCGTGATGAAGAAATATCGCGCCGTCACATTGCCGGGACTGCCGCGTTTCACCGGTGGCGCAGTCGGCTTCATCGGTTACGAATTTATTCACGACGTCGAACCCGTCGTCCCGCGTCCGGCGCACGACGAACTCGGCACGCCCACGATGTATTTCATCGTTGCGGATCAGTTGCTCGTGTTCGACCGCGTCGCGCAAACCATCACCGTGCTGGTCAACGCCGCGATTGACGAAGCCAGCAGCCCGGCCGACGCCTACGAAACCGCCGTGGAAGAAATCGAGCGACTGCTCTCGTTGCTCGAACAACCCAGCGAACACCACCCGGTATCCGTCCCGTCCGAAGTCCCCTCCCTTCCCTTTTCATCAAACCAACCCAAGGACAAATTCCTCGCCAACGTCGCCGCCTCCAAGAAGTTCATCACCGCCGGCGACATCATCCAGGTCGTCGGCTCGCAGCGTTTCAGCGTCGAGACGAAGGCATCGCCTGTGGACGTTTACCGCGCTGCGCGTTCGGTGAATCCCTCGCCCTACATGTTCCTGCTCGAACTCGACGGCTTTTCGCTCGTCGGCGCGTCGCCGGAAATTCACGTGCGCTGTGAGGACCACAAAGTTGAAATCCGCCCCATCGCCGGCACGCGGCGGCGCGGCAAGACGGCGGACGAAGATGTCGCGCTGGAAAAAGAACTGCTCGCCGACCCAAAGGAACGCGCCGAACACGTCATGCTCGTGGACCTCGCGCGCAATGACATCGGGCGCGTATGCGATTTCGGCAGCGTGCAGGTCAAGGACCTGATGATCATCGAACGTTACAGCCACGTGATGCACATCGTGTCGAGCGTGGAAGGCAAACTGGCCGCGGACAAGACCAATTACGACCTGATGCGTGCGACGTTTCCGGCGGGTACGGTGAGCGGTGCGCCGAAGATTCGCGCCATGCAGATCATCGCCGACCTTGAAGGCACGACGCGCGGGCCATACGGCGGTTGCGTGGGCTACTTCAGCTTCAACGGCAATCTGGACACCTGCATCACCATCCGCACCGCCCTGCTCAAGGACGGCAAAGCCTACGTGCAAGCCGGCGGCGGTTGGGTGAACGATTCCGAACCCGAAGCCGAATTTCAGGAAACCGTGAACAAAAGCAAAGCCATGCTCAAAGCCGTGGCGCTGGCGGAGACATTCGCAAAATCATAACGGAGCGCGGACAGCCTTGTCCGCGAGTCCTAATCCTACAAGGCAACACGCGGACT
>DAOLDN010000118.1:4743-9084 GCA_035327385.1 Verrucomicrobiota bacterium
CAACACGCGGACTCGGCGGTCCGCGCTCCGGGCAAGCCGGCGGCGGCTGGGTCAATGATTCCGAACCCGAAGCAGAATTTCAGGAAACGGTGAACAAGAGTAAAGCCATGCTCAAAGCCGTGGCGCTGGCAGAGACGTTTGCAAAATCATAACGGAGCGCGGACAGCCTTGTCCGCGAGTCCCGATGAGCATAGCGCGACCACTGAAACGCGAACCCAGTCAACGTTTCTCTTTACTTTCCAGTTCACGCGGACAAGGCTGTCCGCGCTCCGATGCCGTCGAACCGCTCCAATGTGTTCGAGACCATTCGCAACAAGCGGCAATGGCATACCCCGCCCGGTCCCGAAGTCGCCAACCTCGGCTTTCGTGGCTGGCATTCACGCGGCTACCTGCCGCACTTCGACCTACCAGGCCTTGTGCAATTCATCAATTACCGCCTCGACGACGCTATGCCCGCCACTCTGCGCCACGAATGGGCAGTACTGCTGGCGATTGACGACGAACTGAAACGCCGGACGAAGATTGAGGATTACCTCGATCGCGGCTGTGGCAGTTGCCTGTTGCGCGACCCGCACGCCGCCGCGGTCGTGGAAGAAAACTGGCTGCATTCCGATGGGGAAAATTATCGCCTGCTGGCGTGGGTCGTGATGCCGAATCACGTTCACCTGCTCGTTGAGATTTGGCAGACCCCGCAAGCGCAACTGATCAAGGACTGGAAAGGCTTCACCGCCCGCCGCATCAATCGCCTGCTCGAACGACGCGGCAAGCTGTGGCAGGACGACTATTGGGATCGCTACATTCGCGACGAAGCGCACTACCAAAAAGTAGTTCGCTACATCGAAGCAAATCCGGTCAAAGCGGGTTTGGTGCAAACGCCGGAGCAATGGCCATTCAGCAGCGCCCGGTTCCGGGACGAATACCGCCAACTGAAATTGCCGACAAAGGCCGGTTCACCGCAGCAACGGAGCGCCCGGAGCGCGGACCGCTGAGTCCGCGCGTTTCTTGAAAAAGACGGGGAAGGCAAAGAACGCACCGCGAATTCCGTGAACCACACCAAAGGCTTTTAGTTTTGCCCTGTTTGTGCGGTTCGCGGTGCTCTCCGGCTCAACGCTACTTTACTGGTTGCTTCATTCGCTTGGGACTCGCGGACTCGGCGGTCCGCGCTCCGGGGGTATCACGCTCCATCGGCTTCAAGGCGACAACGGCTTCATCGCCTTGACCCGGTAGAATCGCATGGGCGCGTTGGTGTCGGCAAACATTCGCGTGGTGCTCGGTTCGTCGGGCGCAATCATTTCCAAGCCGCTGTCCAGCCAGACTGGCGTGGTCAGAGTGAGCGTCTTTTCGATTTGATAACACCGGGTCAGTTTGCTCAACCACGTCAACGTCGCTTCCGTCCCGCCGGGCTTGGTTTCGTATTCGGTGATCATCAGCTTGTCGGCGGGATCGGTGGGGTCCGTGTCCGCCAGATACTCGTCCAAGTCCGAGACGCCGTCGCCGTCCGTATCGCTGGTGTTGGTAAAGGCGGCCAACGTGTTCGTGTAAGTCAGTTCCCACGCGTCCGTGATCCCGTCGCCATCTTTATCCAAACCAGGCACGAGAAAGTCGGTTTGTCCGAAAGCGACGGCGTTGCTCAGGGAAATCCAACCGCAATTGGCGGAATAAACGTGGCCGCTGAAGGTGCCGTCTTTCAAATTCACCTTGGGCGCGCCGAGGTTTTCAAAATGGATCCAACCAATGTTTGCGCCATAAGCGAATCCGCGCAGGTTGCCCGCGCCATCGTGATTCACGCCAAAATCGTTGGTGCTCAGATTTTGGTAACGGATGCCGTCGGATGGATTGCCGTTGCCCAGATGAATCCAGCCCACGTTGGCGGCGTAGAGGTACCCGGAGCAGACGTATTCGCCGATGACGGCACCGCTGTTGGTGTCGTCGCGCCAATCCAGCCAGCCGAGGTTCGCGCCGTAGGCATGTTTGTTGGCGGCGTTGATGGTGGTGGCGGCGGCTGCGGACGCGCAAAGTCCCATGCCGATCGCGGCGATGAACAATGTCTTCATGCGCTTGGATTCAGCGTGAGAAGTTCGCCCACGGGTGGACCTCGTTGTTGGTGGTGGAAAGGACTCCGCTGGCGTTAACGGTGGGTCCGCGCGTGTCCGAGGTGCTGACAAATATGAATGCCGATCCCAGCACATTTGTATTGCCCAGTTCCAGGTTGCGAACGTAGAGGTTGCGGCTGACGCCGCTGCGGATGGCGTAGGAATTCGAGCTGGTCACCTGCGGGCCGATCACGTTGCCCTCGATAATAGAGCCATAGACATGATCCACAAAAATTCCGTGGTCGCGGTTCCCGCTGATCTTGTTGTTGCGAATGATGTGGCTGCGATTGCTGAACTGGCCAAGCCCGCTGCCGTCGAGACGGAGGCCGTCGCCGCCGTTGTCCGTGATGGTGCAATCCTCCACGGTGATGTCCGAACAGACGCCGGTGCCGTTGTTTCGCAGGATGACTCCCTCCGCCATGTTCTGGTGGATGGTGATGTCCCGCACCGTTCCGGACTGCGTGTTCTCAATCAGCAAACCCACGCCGAACCGCGCCACGCCCCCGTTGCGAATGACGATGTTCCGCAGCATCACATCTTCGCCCCCCACGGCCTGAATGCCGGGATGATTCGCATTCTGCGAGCCGTGGATGGTGAATCCCATCAGATCAATCGTCACGTCACTGGCCGAGATGGTGATGCCCGTGTTGGTGGAAAAATGCGGGCCGGTGAGATAATACGAGCCGGGTTCTTCCACGGTATAGGGCAACGACTTGATGGGTGTGCGCGGCTCGATTTGATCGAGCGTTTTCATCGTGGGCGCTGGCGCTCCCGGCGGCGTGAGGCTGCCCTGGGCAAAACCGGCGGTCAGGCGCGGGTGGAGGAAGATTGACAACATCAGTGTCAGCGCAATGAAGGTTCTCATGGTCTGGGTTCGCGAGCCGTGGGTTGTTGGGTTGTGAAGCGCCGCCGGAATTCCGACGCACGGCAAACAAGTTTGAATTCGGCGATGCCACGCAAAGTGCCGCAGGATCGGGCAAACGGCAACGCACAAGTGCCGGAGAAATCAGAAAAAACGCTGAAAAATCGCGGATTGACAGGGTTGCGGGTCAAAAACTACCCTTCGCATCCATTTTTTGGAGACGCCGGCCAGCAGCCGGGCGCATTTCTCCCCCGGGAAGGAAGTGAATACAGATTGACAGAAATCAAACTGAAAAAAGGCGAGTCCGTTGACAAGGCCCTGCGCCGGTTGAAAAAGAAAATTGACCGCGAAGGCACCCTCAAGACCGTGCGCAGCCACAGGCATTATGAAAAGCCCAGCGAGCGCCGTCGCCGCAAGGAAAAGGCCGCGCGGTTTTCCGCGATGTTGTCCGCCCGTTACGCGGACTTGTGAACGTCTTTGAACCCTTACAGCCGGGTGCGGTCCGTTGATTGCCGCACCCGGTTTTTATTTGCATGTATTCCCTTTCCACCTGCTGGAACTCACATCGTCACTCGGATGGTCGCGAGATGTTGCGCGAAATCCGCGATCTCGGCTTTGAATACGCCGAACTGAGTCACGGCACGCGCATCAGCCTGGTGCCCGGCATCCTCGAAGCCGTGGACGCTGGCGAGATGAAAATCTCCACGCTCCACAATTTCTGTCCCCTGCCAATGGGCGTCACGCGTTCCGCTCCCAACATCTTTCAGTTCTCGGCCGAGAACCAGCGCGAGCGCGACATGGCCCTGCGGCACACGCTCAAGACGCTGGAGTTCGCCACGCGCGTGAAGGCGTCGCTGGTGGTGCTCCACATGGGCAGCATCGAGATGAAGGATTATACGGAGAAACTGAAGGAGCTTCTGGCCAAAGGCGAAGGCGAGTCCCCCAAGTTCCAGAAACTCGCCGCCGAAGCCGCCGAAAAACGCGAGGCGAAAAAGGAAAAATGGGTCGAACGCTCCTGCGAAACCTTGCGCCAGTTCCTGCCCGAGGCCGAATCGCGCGGCCTGAAACTGGGCATTGAAAATCGCGAAGCACTCGAGGAAATTCCGCTCGACAGCGATTTCAGTTTCTTTTTCCGCGAATTCACCAGTCCGGCCATAAATTACTGGCACGACACGGGCCACGCGCAGATCAAGGAAAACTTCGGCTTCATCCGCCACGCCATGCACCTGGAATCACTGGCCGACCGGCTCGGCGGATTTCACATCCACGACGTGCAATTCCCGGCGCGGGATCATTGTCCGCCGGGTTCGGGCATGATTGATTTCGCGGCGCTCAAACCGATGGTCAAGCCGCATCACATCAAAGTCTTCGAGTTCAGTCCTTCAT
>DAOLDN010000119.1:0-9083 GCA_035327385.1 Verrucomicrobiota bacterium
GCTTCCGAAGCCATGATGACCATGTCGTCGTGCGTGACATAAAAGCGCGACGGGCGGAGGCCGTTGCGGTCGAGGCACGCGCCGATCATCTTGCCGTCGGTGAACGCCATGGAGGCCGGGCCGTCCCACGGTTCAATGAGGCAGGAGTGATACTCGTAAAACGCGCGACGTTCGGCGTCCATGCTCTCGTGATTTTCCCACGGTTCGGGGATCATCATCATCATCGCGTGCGGCAATTCGCGGCCCGCCAGCGCGAGCAGTTCCACGCAGTTGTCGAACTGCGCGGAATCGGAATTGTCCTCGTTGATGACGGGGATGATCTTCCTGATGTCGTCGCCAAAGAGCTTGGAGGTGAAATTTGCCTGTGAGGCGCGCATCCAGTTGACATTGCCGCGCAGGGTGTTGATTTCGCCGTTGTGTGCGATGTAACGGTTCGGATGAGCACGGTCCCAGCTCGGGAATGTGTTCGTTGAAAAACGCGAGTGAACAAGAGCCAGCGCAGTGGTCATGCCGGGGTCGCGGAGGTCAATGTAATATTTCCCGACCTGTTCGGGCATGAGCATGCCTTTGTATACAATGGTGCGGCTCGACAGGCTCGAGACGTAAAACCATTTGCCACCGGCAATCTTGTTTCCGTAGCGGATCGTCTGCTCGGCGATTTTGCGGATGACGTAGAGCTTGCGTTCAAACGTGGCACCATCCTTCAGTCCGGTGCCGCGACCGATGAAGATCTGCGCCATGTGCGGCTCCGCGGCGACGGCGGATTTGCCGAGGGAGGAATTGTCCGTGGGCACGTCGCGCCAGCCAAGCAGCGTCTGGCCCTCGGCGGCGATGATCTTTTCGACTTCGAGCTTCACCGCGTCGCGCTCGGCATGATTTTTCGGCAAAAAGACCATGCCCACGCCGTATTGGCCGGGATTGGGTAGTTTGAACCCAATCTTCGCCGTCTGCGCGGTGAGAAATTCATGCGGCAGCTGTAGCAGGATGCCCGCGCCGTCGCCGGTGTTGGCCTCGCAACCGCACGCGCCACGGTGGTCGAGGTTCACCAAAATCTGGAGCGCGTCTGTGACGGTTTGGTGGGATTTCGCGCCCTTCATGTTCACCACGAAACCGAGTCCGCATGAATCATGCTCGAATTGCGGGTCGTACAGTCCCTGTTTGGGCGGCGGTCCGTTGGGGGACATCGCGTCTGTGGATTCAATTCTGTTCGTCATCTGCTGCGCTCTGATTGGTTCACAAAAAAACCGTCTAAAATTTGAAAAGTTTTAACGGATACAGGCCGCATTGCAATGTATCATTTTGTAAAAGTTCGAGGCGGTTGAATTAGCCGCGCTGCCACACCTCCCCGGTCCGTGTTGAGAGCCGTCACTTTGCCGGCGTGAACTCGAACAACTGCGCCGCGTGCGCCTCCAGGTCCACGTACAAGCCCTTGCGCGCCAAATCACGCCCGCTTCGTTCGTGCGTCTCATCGCTCAATACGTCGCGCATTTCCCAGATGTGATCCGCCAGTTTCGACACACTCAACGGCAGGTAGGCCTGACTTCGATGGCCCGCAAGGTTGACAACGGCAAGGTCAAACGCCACGGGGCCGGACTGCCACAACACCGCGACGATGTTCTGGCCACTGGGATTGCCGTGCCACGCCGCGTGCGTTTTCAAAATCTTTCCATGACCGCGACCGACCGACGTCTTCTTCAGCGACGTCAACAATTTGTCGTACATTTCCTGTATCTCGACGTTCACGGGTTCGGGCGGACGGCGCGCGAGTTGCACGGGAATTTTGATCCTCGCTCCGGTCAATTGCCCGTCGTGAAGAAATCGCATTCCGGGCAGCGCCAGGATCAACAACGCTGCGGCCTGATGTTCCGGCAGACCCAGCGCTGCGGCCACTCGTGGCTCATCGTGATTTTCCAGAAAGTGGATGCTGCGGGCGATGTACTCCTGCGGCGAGTGAGTCAGGCGATGTTGCACGCCCACGGTGTGACGCCAGTGCAATTCATCGTATAGCTGTTTGTCGTAGGTGTAATCAAATCCCATCTGTTGCAGCCGGCTCTCCAGTCCCCAATACACCTCCGCCATGAAGCTGAAACCCGGCTGCGCACGCTTCACCGCCGGAATCGCCACGTCCCAGAATTCCGTCGCGGGCGTTGGCTCGGCGCAAGGCAGATGTGCCCACGTGCGGGCGAACACCTCGTTGAGCAACAGCATCGCCATGTCACAGCGCACACCGTCGCAACGCGCCGCCACGGACAGCAGCAATTCCTGCATCGTGTCGCGAACAGATTGCTTGCGATACTCGATCTGCGCCACGTCCGTCCACGGAGGAAAATGCGGATCCTTGGCGTGAGCGATCCATTTCGGCCCCGACGACGTCTCGGCGGCGAACGTGCCGTCGCCGTCCAGCGGCTTAGGACTTTGCACGAACAATTCCGGCCGCTCCGTGACCCACGGATGGTCGAAGCCGAGGTGGTTTGGAACAAAATCGAGGATGAGCTTCATTCCGCGCTGGTTCAGTTTCTCGCGGAACAATCTCAAACCTTCATTGCCGCCCATCGCGTCCGGCACGTCGTAACCGGCGATGGAATACGGCGAACCGCCGACGTCGCGCGGCGTCCAGCCGGGGATCATTTCGTCGTAGGCCGCGCGGAGATTCGGATGGTTGGTGGCAAGCGCGAGCGCCTTCGGACCGGTTTTCCAGACGCCCATCAACCAGATGTGAGTGAAGCCGTGACGTTCCCACATCCCAAATTCCTCCCCGGGAACCTCGGCCAGAGTCGCGGGCCGGCCCTGTCTGTCGGACAAATCCCTCAACCAGCAACGAGTATTGATTTGGTAAAGCAGCGGATTCATGCCTCGGATAGCGTTCAAAAAGCTTTCCTCCGCCCGGACAATAGCAAGTGGCGACCCGTACGCAACGGGAAACTCGACCCATCCGGATTCAACGCAGAGGCGCGGAGACGATTCGTCTCTTTCTGGCAACCCATGGCCCTGCGGAGTGGATGGTGACGTCCCTGCGCACAACCCACGAAACGAAGTTGCATCCGCAACACGGTCTGTGCATGGCGTGGACACGAGGCGGCGGGCGTTGCTGGAAATAATTCAAAAAGAACGTTGCCTCTCCGGGCGGCGGACGGTAAAAAAGTCCTACCACAGTTCAGAAGAGCTTCTGGTTCTCGGAGATTTTCAATCTCTGTCAGTGAGTTCGCAACGCGTCTCCACGTTCCGCAAGGGCGTGCCTGACCTTCTCGCGGCCACTTTGATTTTATGAAAGACAAAAAGGAACAGGTAACCACGGCGCGGGAGTTTGCCGACGAACGCAACACCCGTCATTCGGATCATTATAAGGATCAATACGTCCAGGATTTTGTGGACAAATGGGACCAGTTGATTGACTGGGAGGCCCGGGCGAAAAGCGAAGGCCGCTTCTTCATCGAGGAATTGAAGCGGCGCGGCGCGCGGCAGATTCTCGATGTCGCCACCGGCACGGGTTTTCATTCCGTCCGGCTCTGGCGCGAGGGCTTTGAGGTGGTCAGCGCCGATGGCAGTCCCGAAATGCTGGCTCGAGCGTTTGCCAATGGCCGCAAGCACGGGCTCATCCTCCGCACGGTGCAGGCGGATTGGCGCTGGCTGAATCGCGATCTGCACGGAAAGTTCGACGCGGTCATCTGCCTCGGCAATTCCTTCACGCACCTGTTCAGCGAGCGCGACCGGCGCAAGGCACTTGCCGAATTCTACGCCGCGCTGCGCCACGACGGGGTGCTGATTCTCGACCAGCGCAATTACGACGTCATCCTCGACGAAGGCTTCAAGACCAAGCACACCTACTATTACTGCGGTGAAAATGTGAAAGCCGAACCCGAGCACGTTGACGCTGGCCTCGCGCGTTTTCGCTATGAGTTCCCGGACAAATCCGTGTTCAACCTGAACATGTTTCCACTGCGCACCCAGTATGTGCGCAATCTGCTTTATCAGGTCGGATTTCAGACCATTCGCACCTATGGGGATTTCCAGGAAACGTATCAGCAATCCGAACCGGACTTCATCGTGCACATCGCCGAGAAACGTTACGACAACGAACCGGAAAAGGTCGCCGCGTGAACCCTGCCAACGAAACCGTCGCGGTCACGCGCGAGTATTACAACAGCAGTGACGCGGACAACTTTTACGCCACTGTCTGGGGTGGCGAGGATATTCACATCGGGCTGTATCGCGAGCCAGGCGAATCCATTTACGCCGCCAGCCGGCGCACGGTGGAAACGATGGCCGGCATGTTGCCGCCGCTTTCGGCGTCCCATGCCGTGCTCGACCTTGGCTCGGGCTACGGCGGTTCGGCGCGTTACCTCGCGGAACGTTTCGGATGCCAAGTCACCTGCCTGAACCTCAGCGAAGTGCAGAATCAAACGAACCGCGCGCAAACCGCGAGGTCCGGCCTGACTGAGCGCATCACGGTGATGGACGGGAGTTTTGAGGACCTGTCATTCGCCGCGCCGGGCAGTTTCGACGTGGTCTGGTCGCAGGACGCAATCCTGCACAGCGGGCAACGCGAGCAGGTGTTGCGCGAGGTGGATCGCGTGCTCAAGCCGGGCGGCCAGTTTATCTTCACCGACCCGATGCAAAGCGATGGTTGCCCGGCTGAATTGCTGGCGCCGGTGTTGCAGCGGATTCATCTGGCGTCGCTCGGTTCGCCGGGATTCTATCGGCGGACGGCCGGCGCGCTCGGCTGGCAGGAAATCCAGTGGCTCGATCGGTTGCCCGATCTGGTCCAGCACTACGCGCGCGTGCGGGAGGAAGTGTGCGCCCGCGAGGCGGAAATCCTCAAGGTGTGCAGCGGGGCATACATCGAGCGGATGAAGGCCGGGCTGCAACATTGGGTGGACGCGGGCCGCGCGGGACGGTTGCAGTGGGGCATCTTCGTGTTCCGCAAGCCGGAGGTTCGCTCGTGAGCGAGCCCGCCGGCGGCAGGGTGGGACAACCGCACGGAGACTCGCTGCGGCCCCACGGTTCATCGCCCTCAAACGGCGCGGGCGCGGTACTCACGGTTTCGCTGACGCTCACCATTTGTTTCGCGCTGGGCGGTCTGCTCTGGCCCAAGGAGGTGGCATCCATTGCTTCGGATGCGCTCAAGTTCACCACCAAAAACTTTGGCTGGTTCTATTTGCTGGCGGCCAACGCGTTTCTGGTCTTTTGCGTTTATCTCATCTTCAGCCGGTACGCGCACGTGCGGCTGGGGAAAGACAATGAGTGGCCGGAGTATTCCTACGGTTCGTGGCTGGCGATGTTGTTTTCCGCCGGCATGGGTATCGGTTTGGTGTTCTGGGGGGTGGCCGAACCGATGTATCACTTCGACGTGCCGCCACTGGGACAGGCGGAGCCGCGCACTCCGGATGCGGCGCGGTTCGCGTTGCGGTATTCGTTCTTCCACTGGTGTCTGCATCCGTGGGCGATTTACGCCGTCATTGCGCTGGCCATCGCGTACGCGCAGTTCCGCAAGGGCGACTCCGCATTGATCAGTTCCACGTTCCGTCCGTTGCTGGGCCGGCTTGTGGACGGCGCGGCAGGCCGCACGATTGACAGTCTGGCGACGCTCGCCACCGTGTTCGGGGTTGCAACGTCGCTGGGGCTGGGCGCGCTCCAGATTTCCGGCGGCCTCAACCAGTTGTTCGGCCTGGACAACACCCGCACGGTTCAAATCGTGATCATCGTGGTCGTGACCGTGTTGTTCATGCTCTCGGCCATCACCGGACTGAACAAAGGCATTCTTTATCTCAGCAACCTCAACATGGGGCTGGCCGGCGCGCTGATGTTGTTCGTGTTGTTCGTCGGGCCGACAGTGTTCATCCTCGAAGCCCTGACCACGGTCATCGGGGGATATTTGCAGAATCTGGTGCAAATGAGCTTCCGTTTGACGCCGTTTTCGCGCGGCGAATGGGTGAGTTCCTGGACGCTGTTCTATTGGGCGTGGTGGATTGCGTGGGCGCCGTTCGTGGGCACGTTCATCGCCCGTATCTCGCGCGGACGCACCATCCGCGAATTCGTCATCGGCGTGCTGCTCGTGCCTTCGGTGTTGTGCGCCGCTTGGTTCGCCACGTTCGGCGGTTCGGCGCTGTTCACGGATTTATTCAATGGTGGCGCGATTGCCGACGCAGTGAAAGCGGATGTGACCACGGCGTTGTTTGTGTCGCTGCAACAATTCCCGTGGGGCAATTTTCTCGGTGTGCTTGCGGGCCTGTTGATCGTGTCGTTCTTCGTGACCTCCGCCGACTCGGCCACGTTTGTGCTCGGCATGTTGACCAGCAAGGGCAATCCCAATCCGCCCGCCACGATCAAAATCGTCTGGGGCGCGGTACAATCGGCGATTGCGGCGGCGTTGCTGGTCAGCGGCGGGTTGCAGGGCTTGCAAACCGCCTCCATTGTGGTGGCCCTGCCGTTCGCCGTCATCATGTTGCTGATGATCGTGTCTTTGCTGAAGGCGTTGCGCATGGAGGCCAGGCCGCACGCGACGCGGTCAGTTTCGCGCGTGGAGGCCACGTCCCGCCCCTGAGCGCGACGATCATTGCCGCGACGCTGTTGCAGACCCGCACATTTGACGGGCGCGGAACATTCGCCCAAAGTGTCGCCCGGCATGGCTCACATTCATGAGAAGATTGATTTCACGGTTGCCATCTTTGTCGTTCACGACGGCAGGGTGTTGCTCATCCATCATCGCAAGCTTGACCGATGGCTGCCGTTGGGTGGACACATCGAACTGGATGAAGACCCGGAAATTGCGGCGTTGCGCGAAGCCAGGGAAGAAAGCGGACTGGATGTGGCATTGATCGGCGAACGCCCGCCCACCACCGGCCCGGGCACGCGGGCGTTGATTGCGCCGCGCTTTCTGGACATCCATCGCATCACCGACACGCACGAGCACATCGGCATGATTTATTGGGCCAGGCCGAAACAAGACGGCGCGCACGCAGTGGCACGCCCCACCGCATCGCTTGCGACCGAGGAACATCACGACATTCGTTGGTGTTCAGTGATGGAACTGGAGTCGCTTCAACCACCGATGTCCGACGCGGTGAAATGGTATTGCCGCAAGGCGATTGAAGAAATTGGCGGCGACATCGCAACCTCTTGACGCAACACGCGCTTCGGACCTCAGAACCGGTCTGTCAACGCGGCAACGTGTCGCGAAATTGTTTCGGCGACATCCCGGTGGCCTGCTTGAAGGCGATGCAGAAGCTGTTGGCGCTCTGGTAGCCGCACATTCTCGCCAGCACTTCGATCTTGTGCGCGGAGTCGGCCAGGAGGCTTTTTGCGCGTTCGATCCGCACGCGCTGGATTTCCTGACCGGGGGTGCGTCCGACGTGTTCGAGGAACGCCTTGTGAAGTCCGCGTCGCGACATGGCTGCGACGGAGACGAGGTCTTTGACGCTGATGGGGTCGTGGCCGTGGTCCCAGATGAAGCGCAGGCTGCGGGCCACGCCCTGGTGGGCCACTGCGAGCAGGTCGCTGCTTTTGCGAGTGATGACGCCCGCCGCCGGCACGCGGGTTGGGTTTTTGGGCGACGGCTTGGAGTGCATCAAATGATCCAGCAATTCCGCGCCGCGATAGCCGAGGACTTCAAGGTTTGTGTCCACGGTGGAAATGGGCATTCGCATGGCGTCGGGTGCGAGCAGGTAATTTTCAGCACCGACGATGGCGACCTGTTCGGGGACGGGGATGTCGGCGTATTCGCATGCGTCGAGGATGTCCACCGCCTGGTCGTCGTTGGCGGCGAAAACGCCCAGCGGTTTGGGCATCGCGCGGAGTTGTTCCGCCAGCCAGGTCTGCTTGGCTTTCCACTGCATCCGGTCCACTCGGAAGGCGGGAGATTTGTGCCATTGCAGCCAGCGGCAGGCATAACCCTCGGCCTTGAGCGCGGCCAGGAATCCTTCTCCGCGCTCCTCGTAAGACCAGTTGTCCATGTCGCTGTAGTAGGCGAAATGCAAAATGCCGCGCGTGAGAAAATGTTCCGCCACGAGACGCGCGGCATCGGCGTGATCCTCCAGCACGCGTGCGAATTTGAGGTGCGGACGACGGTTGCTGAAATCCACCGTGGGTTTTTTTGCCTCAACCACGAACTCTGCCAGATCGTCGCCGGCACCGAGCCAGGCCAATATGCCGTCGCCGTTCCAGCCCCAGGGAATGACTTTTTCGCGGGCGAGACCGGCCGACAGGTGCCAGCCGTGTTCAAGGGCGTATTTTTCAATTCCCCGGTGGAGTCGGTAATCGTACCACCCCAAGGCAACCAAAACTCGTTTCTGACGCGTTGGCATGACTTTCCGATACAGAATGCCGCGAGAGATTTTTTTTTCCAACCTTTTCTTCCAAAAACGCCCGCGACTCGCCGGAGGAGTCGGTGCGTTTTGAAATCAGGGCTGAAAGCAGAGCGATTGTCCGGTTCAAATTGTTGTCCGTGGCCGCGCCGGTGAAGCGTCCGCGAATCAATCCGTCACGGTCCACGACGATGGCATTGGCGACGCCCCGTTGATGTTGGAAGGCGGCGCAGGTTTCCCCGGTCCAGTCGAGCATCAGGGGGTGTGGATGATCTCGCTGGAATCTTTTGCGCACGGCGTTTCTCAACAGTCCCGGAACCCCGGAGACATCGGCGATGCCCCGGATGGCGATGTTCGTGCCGAACTGTTCCTTGAGCGGCGCGATCCAGCCGGCGATCTGTTCGGCGCCCTTGCGGTCGGCGATGAGCACCACTGTGACGTTTGTGGAGGGAAAAATCAGCGATTCGGGACGGTCAAACTGGTTGTTCAGCTGGATTCGTGACGGTGCGCGGGCTTCCGGAGAATTTTCGACGCCAGCCGCGCAGGCCATCGCAACCAAGAGAAATCCAAGGCAGAGACATTTGCAGAGACATTTCATCGCGCGCGAACCGGACTTGTGATGGTTGCCGGTTTGTAAGTGCGACCTTTCCACGAGGATGGACGGCCGAACCAGTGATTTGCGAATGCGATCCACTGGATCGCCAACAGCACTGTCACAGCCAGTGGATGCAAGAAGGCCGCGCTCCACGGCTGTTGAAACCGCCAGGCCGCCAGAAGGCGGGG
>DAOLDN010000120.1:0-9069 GCA_035327385.1 Verrucomicrobiota bacterium
GCCGCGATGGATGTTTAATTATTGGAGGTTCTCTGGAGCTTGGAGCTTGAGATTTGGAGCTTCCCGTCGCCACGGCATCGCGCTCGTCATCGTGATGATCACCATCGCGGTGCTTTCGATTCTTGCCGCGGGTTTCGCCTATTCCATGAAAGTGGAGACGAAGCTGGCGCAAAACTCCAATTCCGAACAGGAACTCTATTGGATTGGCCGCTCGGGTGTGGAATACGCGCGTTACATCCTGGGCGCGCAGATGGGCATCGCCAACGAGCCTTACGATTCGCTCAATCAAAAATGGGCCGGCGGCCCCGGCGGCATGGGAACGACCAACAGCGTGCTCTCGGACATCGAACTCGACAACATCCCGCTGGGCAACGGAACGTTCTCCGTCAAGATCATTGACCTCGAACGCAAGGTGAACATCAACGTCGCCGGCGAGGAAGCCCTTGAACAGGCGTTCCGGCTCATCGGCGTGGACTCCGGCGAGATCAGTTCCCTGGCCGGGGCGATCCTCGACTGGATTGACCCCAACGACGTTTCCAACGTGAACGGAGCCGAGACGGATTATTATCAGGGGCTTAATCCGCCCTACTCCGCCAAGAACGCTCCCCTCGACGACCTTACCGAACTGCTCCTCGTGCGAGGCATCACACAGGAAATCTACTGGGGCGGCGTTGCCGAAAGACATCCGCCGGCGCGCTTCCAATCCAAATTCGGAGGTTCGCTCAACTTCGCCGGCGGGCCGCCAGTCGTTTATCCCGTCGGTCTCCACGACCTGTTCACGGCGTTGTCAGTCGGAAGAATCAACATCAACACCGCCGACTCGATCGTTCTGCAAATGATCCCTTTTGTGGACGAAAGCATCGCCTCGGAAATCATCCGCATGCGCTCCGGCCCCGACGGCGCTGACGGCACGGACGACGACACGCCGTTTCAAAATCCGGGCGAACTGATCAATGTCGGTCTCAACAATCAGATCGTCGGCCAGATCGGGCGATTGTGCAGCGTGCGCAGCGCAACGTTTGAAGTGACGGTGGACGCCGACGTGGCGGGTTACAAACGTCAATTCGTCGCCATCCTCGGCCGCACCAGCCCGCAGGACATTCAGATATTGAGCTTTTACTGGAAGTGATGGGCGGACTTGAATCCGCCCACGCCCGCGATTGTCTCCCGTTTGCAGACGCTTCAGCGCACTTGTTCGCTCTCCTTGACCCACACCGTCAAAGCCGATAGACATTGCCCACCTTTATGGCAACAAAACAAATCATCAAGCCCGCACATTCCCCCGCAGCCGTCGGCCCCTACAATCACGCCGTGCGCGTCGCCGACCTGCTGTTCTGCGCGGGCCAAATCCCGATTGATCCGAAGGATGGCAATCTGGTCCAGGGAGACATCAAAACCCAGACCGAACGCGTACTGCAAAACGTGAAGGCCATTCTCGACGACCAGAAGCTCACGTTCGCCAACGTCGTCAAATCCACCGTGTTCATGACCAATCTCGCGGACTTTTCCGCGATGAACGAGGTGTATGCGAAGTATTTCACAGCGGATTTCCCGGCGCGTTCCACAATCCAAGTGGCGGCACTGCCCAAGGGGGCGAGTGTTGAGATTGAAGTGGTGGCGCATTTTTGATTCACCGTGGCTGTGCTCGTGAGAGCACGACTGAGTTCAATGAGTCGCGCTCTCACGAGCGTGGCTGCGAAAAATGAAAACGAAAAAGTCCTGGCGCGAAAAACTGGCGGATGACAAAGGCCTGCCCAAAGTCGGCCCTGTCACTGGCAAGATGACCAAACGGTGGGGCACGGGCGTCATGGTGATTCCCGCGCCGCGCGAAGTGGACGCCTTGATGAAACAGGTGCCCAAGGGGCGGTTGGCAACAATCAACGTTCTCCGCTCCGCGCTGGCAAAGAAGCACGGCGCGGATTTCGCGTGTCCGATCACAACGGGCATCTTCTCGTGGATCGCGGCGCACGCGGCAGCCGAAACCGAGGCGGCAGGCGGCAAACGCATCACTCCTTATTGGCGCACGCTGAAAAACGGCGGAGAGGTGAACCCCAAATACCCCGGCGGCGCAACTGCCATCGCAAAACAATTGCGTCGCGAGGGCCACAGGATTGTGGCCAAGGGCAGGCGGTTGCTTGTGGTCGGCTACGAAAAATCCATCCACACAAAATTCTGATGAACCTGCCCCTTGGCATCCAGTGGTTGATTGCATTCGTCATCGGCGGACTGCTGGGACTGGTCATCGGCTGGTTGATGGGCCGCTTCCGTTCCGGCACGCCCACGGTTGATTCGCGATTGGAGAACGAGCTGCGCCAGCAGGTCGCGCAACGCGACTCGGAGTTGAACCAGTTGCGCGGAAAATTAAATGAACTGGGCAACGCACGCGCATCCGCCGAGGCCAAACTGCAGGCGTCCGAAACCATGTTGAAGGAACAGCGCGTCATGCAGGACAAGGCGCTGGCGGATCTGCGTGAAACATTCAAGGCTTTGAGTTCCGACGCATTGAAACAAAGCGCGCCGGAATTTCTGCGTCTGGCTGAACAGACATTTGGAAAATTTCAGGAGGCGGCGAAAGGCGATCTGGAGAAACGCCAGGAATCCATCAAGGTGCTGGTCGAGCCGTTGAAACAGCAGCTAGACACTTACCAGAAACGATTGCAGCAGAGCGAAACGGCGCAAGCGGACACACTGGGCAAGGTCAAGGAACAGTTGGCGGCACTCGCGCAGTCGAGCCAGTCGCTGGCAGCGGAAACGGCGCAGTTCCGCAGCGTGTTGAAATCCAACCAGGCGCGCGGTCGCTGGGGTGAAGAAACGTTACGTCGCGTCGTGGAGGCGGCCGGCATGAGCGCGCATTGCGATTTCAGCGAACAAACGATGGAAGGCGATGGCAAACCGGACCTCGTGGTTCGTTTGCCGGGAAACAGGGTCATCATTGTGGACGCCAAAGTGCCCGACCTGGATTTTCTCAGCGGACTGGACGCGGCGGATGAAACGAAGCGCGCGAACGCCCTCGCTGAACACGCGGCCAAATTGAAAGCCACGATCAAGGCATTGGCGGACCGCGATTATCCCGGCCAGTTCCCGAACGCGCTGGACTACGTGGTGTTGTTCGTGCCGGCGGAATCGTTGTTCAGCGCAGCGCTGGAGGGCGATCAAGAATTGATCGTGTGGGCCGCGGGCAAAAAGATTTTGCTGGCGACACCGGCGTCATTGATCGCCCTGCTCCGCTCGGTGAGTGTGAGCTGGCAGCAGCACGCGCAGACGGAGAACGCGCAGAAGATTGCCGAGGCGGCCCAGGAACTGTATTCGCGCGTAATCAAGTTCACGGAACATTTCGAGAAGATTCGCGGCGGTTTGGAGCGGGCGAACAGCGCGTTCAACGACGCCGTGGGCAGTTACGAACGCATGGTCAAGCCGAGCGGCGAGCGTATTCAGAAATTGCGCGCCGCCTCCAGCGAAAAGGAACTGGCCGACGTGCAACCGTTGGATACGACGTTGCGTTTGCCGCCATCCGATTCATAATAACTGCAAACCGATTCCACCATGACCATTTCATTTACACATCCACGGACTGCCCGCATCAGTCGTTGCCGCTTTCAATCAGTTATGGCGCTGCTGTGTCTGGCTTGCGCGTTCCGACTTGTTGCGACGGCGCAACTAAATGTCGCGGATGCTGACGTGCCGGCGCAGCCGGGCGTCGTCAAGTCGGAGTTCATTTACGAAACTGCGCCGTATCCGTCATGTCACGCGTCCACGATGGCGGAGACGAAAGAGGGATTGATCGCCGCGTGGTTCGGCGGCACTCATGAACGGCATCCGGACGTGGGCATCTGGGTTGCGCGTCATGAGAATGGCGTGTGGACAACGCCTGTGGAAATCGCGGACGGCGTCGGGTTTGCGACGAACCGGTTGCCGACGTGGAATCCGGTATTGTTCCAGCCCAAGGAAGGACCGCTGATGTTGTTTTACAAGGTCGGCCCAAGCCCCAGCACCTGGTGGGGAATGTGGATGACCTCCGAGGATTGCGGGCGGACGTGGTCGAAGCCGATGCGTTTCCCGGACGGCATGCTCGGCCCGATCAAGAACAAGCCCGTGCAGTTGAAAGACGGCAGCATTTTATCTCCGAGCAGCGTCGAGGGAACAAACGGATGGCGTACGCACTTCGAGCGGACCTGGGATTTGGGCGAGACCTGGTGGATGACAGGACCTGTGAACATGAAGGAGGGAAAACCGGTCATCGAAAAACGCGACAGCGGTAGCGTGATTGACGCCATCCAAGGCAGCATTTTGACCTACAAACACGACCGGTTACAGTGCATCGGACGCACGCGGCAGGGAAAGATGTTTGAAATCTGGTCTGAGGACTGCGGCGATTCGTGGGGCGAGATGACGTTGATGGAGTTGCCCAATCCAAATTCCGGCACGGACGCAGTCACCCTGAAAGATGGGCGTCAGTTGCTGATCTACAATCACAACGTACGCGACGGCTCGAACAACAAGGGTCGCAGTCCGCTGAATCTCGCGTTGTCGAATGATGGAAAGACATGGTTCGCGACGCTGGTTCTGGAGGATGACCCGGATGCGCCGAACGGCTTCGCGTATCCGGCAATCATCCAGACTAGGGATGGACTGGTACACATCACCTACACATGGAAGCGCGAACGCATCAAACATGTCGTGGTTGATCCCAAGAAACTCAAGCTGCGCGAAATCGTCAACGGCGAATGGCCGAAGTGAAATTCGAATGCCGAATGACGAATGCCGAAAGATGTCCGAATCGCAAATCTCAAATGACCGGCGAGAGGATAATGCCAACGGATTCGGGCTTTAGCCTTCGGATTTGTTTCGGGAATTCGGAATTCGGAATTTGGAATTGACGCCTGCAACGCCATGAACAAGCTCCCGGTTCTCGACCTGATCGTCATCGTGCTGTATCTGATCGGCGTGGTGGCGATGGGTTTTTGGTGCGGGCGGAACAATCGCACGTCGCGCGATTTCATGGCGGCTGGCGGCAAGATTCCGGGCTGGGCGGTGGGACTTTCCATCTTCGGCACATTCGTCAGCAGCATCAGTTTTCTGGCACTGCCGGGCAAAGCCTACGCGGACAACTGGAACGCGTTCGTCTTCAGCCTTTCAATTCCCATCGCGGCGTGGGTGGCGGTGAAATGGTTCGTTCCGTTCTACCGTCGCAGCGGCGAAGTTTCCGCCTACGAACATCTGGAACACCGGTTTGGAGCGTGGGCGCGGACCTACGCGGTTGCCTGTTATCTGCTCACGCAACTGGGGCGCATGGGAACGATTCTTTACCTGCTGGCGCTGGCGTTGTCGCCACTGACGGGGTTCAACCTGAAACTGTTGATCTGCGTGGCCGGTGTGGTTGTAATTCTTTACACGCTGGTCGGAGGAATGGAGGCCGTCATCTGGACGGACGTGGTGCAGAGCATCATCCTTATCGGCGGCGCCGCGTTGTGCGCGTTGCTGCCGCTGTTCACGCTGCCGCAGGGACCGGGACAGTTGTTTGAAATCGCGTCGGAGCATCACAAATTCAGCCTCGGAAGCTTTGGAGGAAGCCTGGCCGCGCCCACGTTCTGGGTCGTGCTGGTCTATGGCTTGTTCATCAATCTGCAAAACTTCGGCATAGATCAGAGTTACGTGCAACGGTACGCAACCGCCAAAACGGATCGAGACGCGAGGAACAGCGTGTGGCTCGGCGCTTTGTTGTATGTGCCCATCTCGGCATTGTTCTTTTTCATCGGCACGGCATTGTTCGCCTACTACACGGCGCGACCCGAACTGTTGCCGGACGGGATCAAATCCGACGCCGTGTTCCCGCATTACATCGCCGCGGCGTTGCCCGCCGGATTGAGCGGACTGGTGATCGCGGCCGTTTTCGCCGCGGCGCAAAGCACCATCAGCAGTTCGATCAATTGTTCGGCTACACTCATCCTGTGCGATCTCTACAGGCGATATTGGAATCCTCAGGCGGACGAACGGGCCGCCATGCGGGTGCTGCGAGTGGCGACGGTGTTGGTGGGTGTTGCGGGAATGTGCGCGGCGCTGGCAATGTTGAGCGTGAAAAGCGCCTTGGACGCGTGGTGGAAATGGGCCGGCATTTGCAGCGGCGGCATGCTGGGATTGTTCCTGCTGGGCAGAATCTCCAGGGCGGGCAATCTGGCGGCCGTCACAGGAACGGTGGCCGGCGTGTTCGTGATCGCATGGATGACGTTCATCCGGCGCGGCGCGTCATCGCCGGAATGGTGGCGCAGTCCGTTCCACGAGTTCCTGATCATCGTGTTCGGCACCGCTACAATTCTGCTGGCGGGATTCGCGGTGACCGCGTTGTTCCGTGCCAGACGGTAAAACAACAGGCAATCAGTTCACGCGGCTTTCTCGAATTTCAACTTTCGGATCTCCCGTCCCTTCGTCAGTTCAATGGAAAAACCCATGTTCCTGCGCGGCTCAGGCGGGTTCTTGTTGCGTCAGACAATGCAACGAACCGAACCCCAGCACCAGGTCCACGGCATGGATTCCGACCACGGGCCTGTCGCGGAACAGATCGCCGAGAATGCCCAGCGCCACGCGGTCGTTCACGTCATTGAACGTCGGAACGATCACGCACGCGTTGCAGATGTAAAAATTCGCGTAGCTGGCCGGCAGCCGCCAGTTCTTGTAATAAAGCGGCGCAGGCATCGGCAGCGCCACCACTTCCGGCCTCGATCCATCCTCCAGCCGCAGATCCCTGATGCGCTCCCAGTTTTCCTCCAGCGGCTTGTGGTTGATGTCGCGCGTGTTCTTCTCCCGGATGAGCACGAGAGTCTTGCGGTCGGTGAAACGACAGATGTCGTCAATGTGTCCGTGTGTGTCGTCGCCCACAGGCCCGGCCACGAGCCAGAGCACATTTTTCACGCCGAGGTACTTCTTGAACGAGGCATCATACTGCGCCTTTGTCATGTCCGGATTGCGCACCTGAATCTTCGGATGCTGGTAACATTCTTCCGTCGTCAGCAACGTGCCGCGTCCGTTCACCTCGATGCCGCCGCCTTCGATGATGAATTTCCTGCCGTTAAACTGCGCGTCGAACAGCGGTCGTTTCAAAATCCTCGCCGCCGTCTCAGGAACTTTCGTATCAAGCTGCCAGTTGGAATACTTCGCCCACGCATTGAAATGAAAATGCACGATGGCCTTTTCCGCTTTTCCGCTTTTCGCCTTCCGCTTTACCACATGAATCGGCCCGCTGTCTCGCGTCCAGCCACGATTCGTCGGATGCACCACAAATCGCACCTGTCGCATGTCGCACCGGGCGCGCTTGAGATAACTGGCGGCAAACTTCGCCTCGGCATTGCTACGCACAAGAATGCGCACCAGTTCGCCCTGCGAAATCTTCCGCACCATCTCGCCATAAACCCAGCGGATGGTGTCAATCTTGTCGGGCCAGTCCGATTCGTTGTGCGGCCAGCCGAGCCAGGTGGCGGCGTGTTTGTCCCACTCCGCCGGCATCGAATAACCGAGTTCAGCGGGCGATTGTTCAGTGATGAGTTGCAAATCAGCCATAAAAGTCCGCTGAGGATATGACTTTGAACCAGACTGGCAAGCGAAGCGCGACACGACTTTGCCGGTGCGCTACAATGGCCACGTGACCAATCCGGCCAAACAGCATCACGGTCGCGGAGCGGCTTCTAACCCGACAAACCGCTTCGTGTCCGTTTCCAGCGAGCGCTTCGAGGATTACGATCCGTCCGAAGACCCGTCGCCGCGCACTCAGTTCATCGCCGACGCCAGCGCCACGGTCATCAACTACAACGACAGCCCGGACATCCCGTTCACCGCCAGCATCAACGTCTATCGCGGCTGCGAACACGGTTGCGCCTACTGCTACGCGCGGCCCTTTCACGAATTTCTCGGATACTCGCCCGGACTGGATTTCGAGACGAAAATTGTCGTCAAATACAACGCGCCCGAACTGCTCCGCGCTGAACTCGCTTCTCCAAAGTGGAAACCGCAGACCATCGCGATGAGCGGCGTGACGGATTGCTACCAGCCCGCTGAACGCAAACTCCAACTCACGCGCCGCGTGCTGGAAGTGCTGCTGGAGTTCCGCAATCCCGTCGGCATCGTCACGAAAAACTTCCTCGTCACTCGCGACTCGGATTTGCTGTCGCAGCTCGCGAAGTTCGATTGCGCGATGGTTTTCATTTCCATCACCACGCTCGATCCGGAACTGACCCAAAAGCTCGAACCGCGCGCGTCACTGCCGAAGATGCGCCTCGCCGCCATCAAAAAGCTGCGCGAGGCCGGTGTTCCCGTCGGTGTCATGGCAGCTCCAATGATCCCGGGACTCAATGATCACGAAATGCCGGCCATCCTCAAGGCTGCCGCCGAGGCCGGCGCGCAAACCGCCGGCTGCATCCCGTTGCGATTGCCGTTCGCCGTGAAGGACATTTTCTCAGACTGGCTCACACGCCATTTTCCGGATCGCAAGGAAAACGTCCTCAACCGCCTTCGCTCGTTGCGAGGCGGCAAATTGAACGACGCCAACTTCGGCTCGCGCATGGAAGGTCAGGGCGTCTGGGCGGAGCAACTGCAACAGATGTTTGAAGTCGCCACGCGCAAAGCCGGTCTGAACCAGTGCGACATCGAACTCTCGACCACCCATTTCCGCCACCCCGGCGGCCAGCAGCTTTCATTGATCTGAACCAACCGCAAAGAACACAGCGCGGCAAAGCCGCAACCAAATCTCTTTGGACTGCGGCGGGAAGCGAAGCGCCACGCCGCTTTGGAAGCGCTGCCCACGGTCGAAAAGCGGTGTCGCCGCTGCGCTCTGCCACCGCAGTCCAAAACCTTCGTGCGTCGCGAGGACTCTCTCCCTCTCCACACGACGCGGGAGTTGGGAGAGGACCGATGAGAGGCATTTGGGTTGCGGCTTTGCGCTCTTTGCGTTCCTTGCGTTCTCTGTGGCAATTTCAATTCGTGTCCATTCGTGTTGATTCGTGGTTGCCGCAATTTCTTTATTGGCATCCCCGCCGCTCCGCGTATCGTGTGCGTCGCAGTTTTTCAACTCATTAAAAATTT
>DAOLDN010000121.1:0-9054 GCA_035327385.1 Verrucomicrobiota bacterium
CCGGGCTTCTGGATGAGCCGCCGGTCGTAGTCCTCATTGTCGTGGATTCCCGCCAACGAATTCGCACGCTCTCCGCCGGTGCGCGGAATCTGCTCGGCGAACAGGCTTCCAAAAACGGCGGGTCTGCCGGGGATTTTACGTTACCCGGCGCGTTGCGCCGGGTGGTGGAGCGTGTGTCGAAATCGGGCAAGCCGGTTGAAAACCGCAGAGTCACATTGGAAGGTCGTTCTGGCAGCGTGGTGTTGACGGCTACTGCCTCCCCGTTGACGGGGGGCAAGACCCGTTGCGGCGTGGTGCTGGCTCTCAGCCCCGTGGACCCGCTCCGTCAATTCGAGACACAAATCCTTCGTCTCGACCGCCTGGCCAACATCGGATTGTTGTCCGCAGGCATGACGCACGAGATCAAGAACGCGCTGGTCTCGGTAAAGACGTTCATTGATCTGCTGTTGGACAGAAATCAGGATGCCGAACTGGCTGATGTCGTCGGGCGCGAGATGCGCAGGATCAATGCGCTGGTATCGCAGACGTTGAAGTATGCGGGGCCGGGACGGGCCGCGTTTTCAGCGGTGCGACTGCATGACGTCTTGGATCATTCCCTGCGGATGGTCCAGCCGTTGACCCGCAACAAGGTCATCACTATCAAGCGATCGTTTCAGGCAGCTTCAGACATGGTGCGCGGCGATGACTATCAGTTGGAGCAGGTGTTCGTGAACCTGTTTCTCAATGCAGTGGAGGCGATGGGGGCGTCGGGTTTATTGACCATCGCTACGGAGACGGCATCGGACAATTCGGTTGGCGGGGCTTCGGGTCAGTGCGTGCGTGTGACGATATCGGACACCGGCGCGGGCGTTGCCCCCGGAAACATGCGCCGGTTGTTCGAGCCGTTTTTTACCACCAAACAGGAAGGCACCGGCCTCGGCCTGACCATCGCGCGCCGCATCATCAAGGAACATTCGGGAGCGATCAAGGCCACCAGTGAACTCAACAAGGGAACGGTTGTGACAGTCTTGTTGCCATCGTTCTCAGGGACGGATTAAAGTTACCGCGAAACTCACGCGAACCGCAGAGTTGCGTTTTCAGCGGCCGGCATCGGTGGATTCAGAGCGAGAAACCGGCGGCTGTCGCGTCCGCATGGAACATTTTTACCGTGTCTAGAGACAGCGCCTTGAGGTCCATGCCCCACATTTTCATTGCCTTGGCCAGCACATCGTGCGTGACGGTGACGATCTGGCAGCCGACCTGATCGGCCTGGAGCAGATTGAGCACTTCGCGCACGCTCGCCCAGAGCAGTTCTGCCTTGGGATTGCGGCTCGTCAACGCCAGACATTCGCGCATCAACGGCACGGGATCGCAACCTGTGTCGGCGATGCGACCCGCGAAAACGGACACCACGGATGGCACGTTGGGGTTCAACACTTCGACGACGCTGCGGACCTGTTCCACGGTAAGCATGGCGGTGATGTTCAACTGCACGCCCTCCGACGCCAGGTCGCGGATGAGGGGAACGGAGGATTCGCCGCGCGTGTTGGTGATGGGAATCTTGACGAAGACGTTTTTCTGCCACGCGGCGATCTTCAACCCCTGACGTCGCATTTCGCTGAATTCATCCGAAAACACCTCGAACGAGATGGGCTTGGTGGTGACACTCTGCAGGACGTCCCTGGCAAACGCCTCATAATCGGAGATGCCCGCCTTGCGCATCAGCGTGGGATTGGTCGTCATGCCCTTGATGAGCGGATTCGCGTTCAGGCTTAAAATGCCGGCCTTGTCCGCGCCATCGGCGAAGATTTTGATTTTCAGTGCGTCCAGTGATTTGCTCATGCTCGGAAAGACTACGAAGCGTTTGGGGCGACTTCAACCCGCATTTCCCGTTTCGCGTAAAATGATGTCCGCCGCCTCCGGCAAATCTTTCGCGCGGAAATCCGGCTGTTGCTTCAATTCCTCCGCGTAACCGCTGTCAATGAAGACGGTCCGGCAGCCCGCAGCATGCCCGCAATCCACGTCACGCCAGCGGTCGCCGACCATCCAGCTCCGTTTCAGGTCAATGCCCAGTTCCCTGGCGGCGCGCAGCAACATACCGGGTTTGGGTTTGCGACAATCACAATCCGACTGGCCGCGACCCGGATGGAAACACGCCTCCACACGATCCACGACAACGGTTTCAGCCATTTTTCGGTGGAGGGAATCCACCAGTTCGCGCGTCGTGATACCGCGGCCGACGTCGGGCTGGTTTGTGGCGACGACGAGGATGAAGCCTGCTGCCTTGAGTTTGCGACACGCTTCGGGAACGCCCGGCAGGATTTCAAACTCGCTCACGTTCAACGGCGGATAAGGCAGACCGTTGCGCGTGATGGCGCGGTTGATGACACCGTCGCGGTCCAGAAACACTGCACTGGGCGCGCTCACTTGGTGCTTTCCCATTTCGTGCGGGCGACCTTCAATCTCGGGTGCGACACGAACAGGTGCCACACCACGGCCTGGAACGCCTCGCTGTGTGGCGTGATGTGGTCAGGGTTGACCGTCGGAACGATGACGCATGCGGTGGCTTCCTTCGCGGTGTAGCCACCGTCACGTCCTACGATTCCCACAATGGACGCGCCGGCCTGTTTGGCCACTTGAATGGCGCTGACGAGATTGGGGCTGACATTTTTCTCCAGGTTGCCGCCGCCGACGGAAAAGATCAAAAGGCCGTCCTTGCCACTGATGCGGCTGCCCTTCAGCCACTCAGCGAAAATTGTCGCCCAACCTTCGTCGTTCGTGCGAGCGGTCAGTTCGGAGACGTTGTCGGTGGGGGCGTAGGCTTCGAAGCCGCAGATTTTTCGGAAATCGTTGACGGCATGGCCGGCGTTTGCGGCGCTGCCGCCCACTCCCAGGATGAACAGCCTTCCGCCGCGTTCGCGCACGCGCGCAAGTTCCTCAACGGATTTTTCGATGGCGTCGGTGTTGAGTCCGGCGACGACTTTCTGGACTTCTTCGAGAAATGTTTTTGAAAAGCTCATGTTTCGTGCCGCAAGTGAAGCAAGGTTTCATTTGAAAGGAAAACCCAAATTCCTCCGCCCGGGCCGGTGCCGTCCTTCAAATCCACACGGAAATCCTGCCTGACACCTTTACCCTTTCGAGTCTGGCGCTGCACTGGGTGTCCGGCCGACCGCTTGATCGCATGACTGGGGCTGGATGTGCCCCGTTTCGTCTATTTGGAGGTTTTACGACGGGCCCGGATGCCGACGAGGCTGCTGATTCCGAGTAACAGCAAGCTGACCATGCTGGGCTCCGGGACGAGCGCCGGGGCACCCGATGCGGAATAGGGCAACGTCAGCGCTCCCAATGAGGCCCATGTCGCCGAGGAATTCACACCGCCGTTGACGCCGTTCAAATCCTGATTCAGCGAGTTCGCCTGAGTCGCCGTTGCCGCCACGTAACTGAGCAAGGAGTTTTCATTGAACCCGAAGATTCCCACCGAGTTCATCGCCGCCACTACATCGGCGAACGGCACGACGAAGGAAAGGAAACGGTCAGCGGCACCGCCGTTGTCCACATCGAACGTCAGCGCCAGTGGATCGCTCGTCGCATTGACAACGGTCCAACCGTAATTTGTCGTGCCTTGGCCGTAACTCCTGAAGGCGCTGTTGGCGATGGTGGTGGTGCTGGGGGAGATATTCGCCCCGGTACCGGCGGCCCAGATGCCGACCATGTCCGACGAGCCGGAGTTGTTCACTCCCACGAAGATGTCCAGCGCACCATCGCCGTTTCCATCCATTCCGATGAAAGCCGCTCCGTTGTAACCCACAGGATTCTTTTCCTCGGCAAGCCTCAGGCGAAAAGCCATCTGCCCGTCCGTCAGCGATGGCGTTCCTCCGTTGTAGAAGCGGGTGAACAAGGATGGATGATTGGTATTGCCAACGATGTCTGATTCCTTGGATCCGGTTTGCTGGTCGCTGGCGGGGTCGGGAATCGTCGGGTTGTTGGCACCGTAAAGAACGGGTGTCCAAAGTGTCGTGGGGCTGTTTGGAAGAATCTGTGCATGGACCTGTTCGACCCCAACAAACAGGACAGCCATTCCGAAACTCCATCCGGCCAAAAAGCATTTTACGAATTGGTTTTTCATTCGTTGCGGGGAACAGCAACTTTGGAACCAACAACTTGGGAAGACTTGAGAGCAGCGACTGCGAAGCCCACAGAGTTCACATACCACGTTGTATTTAAGCACTTTATAAATGTATCGTTAACTGAATGCCCGGCTGTGGTTTGGCCGAAAGGCAATTTGCGATTTCATAATGATCGTCCTGACTTTGGACGGCGCGTCACGAAACACAGACCGGCAGAACTTACGAGTCCTGTTCTCCGCGCTTGGACTTACAAAACCTCCACGGGACACTTCGGCAGTGCATCGAGAAAGGACTGGCCGTATTTCTTGTTGAGGATGCGGTTGTCGAGGACGACCACAATGCCCGTGTCCGATTTGGTGCGGATCAACCGGCCCACGCCCTGACGGAATTTCAAAATCGCCTCGGGCAGGGAGAATTCGCCGAACGAATTCCCGCCGCGCGCCTCAATCGCTTCGATGCGCGCTTCGACCAGCGGATGATCCGGCACAGCAAACGGCAGGCGCGTGATGATGACGTTGCTCAACGCCTCGCCCGGCACGTCCACGCCCTGCCAGAAACTGTCCGTGCCGAAGAGCACCGAGTCCACATCCTCCTTGAACTTCTCCAACATCGTCGAGCGCGGCGTGCCTGTGCCCTGAACGAAGAGCGCGATGCCCAGTTTGTCGAAGAATGGTTGCATCCGCTCGCCGAGTTCCAGCATCAGCTTGAAATTCGTGAAGAGCACGAACGCCTTGCCGTGGGTCTGTTTCACGAAATGCTCGATCCAATGCTCCAGCGCGTCGGCGTAACCGTGTTCGCGCGGGTCGGGCATTTTGCTCACGACGTGCAGCGTCATCTGTTTCTCGTAATCGAACGGCGTACCGACCTGTAGTTGCGCCGCCGATTCACATCCAACCCGTTTCGCGAAATAATTCAGCGGCGAGTTGCAGGTTGCAGGTCGCGGGTTGAAAGTTTTCTTGCGCGTTGTCTCGGGAGAACTTGCAACCTGCAACTTGGAACTTGCAACCGAGGTAGCCAGCGTCGCGCTGGTCATGATGACACTGGTGTCGCTCTCGAACAGACGGCGACGAAGAAAGTCCGCCACGTCAATGGGCGCGGCGTTGAGCGCCAGATGTTTCTGGGCCTTGCCGGTGCGCTCAACCCAGTAAACATGATCCTCCGCCTGCTGGTTCAGAAACTCCGCAACCTCCACCTTCAGTTCGCCGAGCCGCCGGTTGCATTCGATCAGCTCCTGCCCGATCTCCTTGTCGTCGCTTGTCTTGATGAGTTCGCTCACGGCCTCGCGCAATCGCTGAATCGGCAGCGTGACGTTATCCTTCACCAGTTCGGCGCGGCGAATGCGGAGTTCGCTCCAGGCGCGCTTGCGTTCACCGCCGCCGAAGGAATTCTTCTTAACCTCGTTCGCCAGTTCTTCGCACGCGGCCTCGACGTTCGCGAAGAACACATCCGATTCTTTCAGGATGTCGGCGACAAGTTTCACGGCATCGCCCTTGCGCAGAGTGGCGAGCAATCCCTTCTCCGTTTTTGGATTCCACAGCCGGTTCAACGCCCAGCGCACTTGTCCGCTCGATACGCTCAAGCCGATGTGCCGCGACGCGACGCTTTCCATCGTGTGCGCCTCGTCGAAGATCACGAAATCGTTCTTGAACAGGATGCCGCCCTCCTGCTCCTCATCCACTCCACCAAGCAGCGTGAAGAACAACGTGTGATTCAGCACCAGCACATCCGATGAAAGGATGCGATTGCGCGCGCGCTGGAAAAAACAAATCCCGTGATCCTTGCCGAAGTCGGACTGATAACCGCAAACCTTCGGCGAACAAAGACCGCGCTCCGAACAGACCTGCGCCCAGACTTTCGGATCAGGCTCGATGTCGAAATCGGACAAACTGCCGTCTTTGGTTTCCTTGGACCATTCGTAGATGCGCTGCAATTCCTCCGCTTCGGACGACGTGAACAGATTGCCGCTCTGTTGCATGGCTTTTTGCAGGCGGCGGGTGCAGAGATAATTCGCTCGGCCCTTGAGCATCGTGAACTGAAATTTCACCGGTTCAGGCAGCGCACCCAGGACACCGGCCAGCATTGGCAGGTCCTTTTCCGTGAGCTGTTCCTGGAGATTGATCGTGTGCGTGGAAACGACGGCCTTCTTCTTTTCTGTGATTGCGAACAGAATCGCGGGGATCAGATAGGCAAGTGATTTTCCGACTCCCGTGCCCGCCTCGACCGCGAGATGTTCACGGTTCTGCAACGCGCGCGCCACCGCCACGGCCATCTCCTGTTGCTGAGGGCGGAACTCGAAATTCTTTGCGCGCGACAGGATGCCGGACGCAGAGAAAATCTGTTCCACCTGCGCCACCAAGTCGGTGTGCGCTCCGGCAGGCTGTTGTTCGATGATTGAAATCATTTTGGAAAAATCACCGCAATGCGGCGACCACAGGTGTACAGGAAAATGTTTGTGAAAGACAGGACGAAGACAACCTCGCACCACAGTAGCGCCGTAGCGCCGTCAATTCCCTCGCACGCGGAAGAAGGCGCTGGTGTTCGTAGCCGGCACGCTGGCGTTGTGAACCATTGTTGTTGCCACGCCGCTCCACGACGCGGGATACAGTCCGGCACTGCGTTCGACGACAAATGGCGGTGTTCCGCCGGTCCACGTCAGGGCGAGATTTGTTCCCGCCTGGGAGATTGAAATGGCGATGAGTTCGCCCACGTGGACCACCATCGCGTCGTAAGCCACGGCATGCACACCGTCATCCGCGCTCAACATCAGCGTGTAAACGCCCGGAGCACTGAAAGTCGCTGTGGTGTTTGTCAGTGCGGTATTGGCGAACGTCACGTTTGTGGGTCCGGAATACAGTTTCCATCGAATCGCAGGCGGTGTGTTGCTGAACAACACCACACCCTGCAAATCCAGCGGCTGGCCGGGCGCGATAGTCCTATCCACACCTGCAAACGCCATCGGCGAGCCCGGTGAACGCGGGCCTTCATTCGGTCCTGTGGTCACGATCACTTCAAAGTTCGTGATGCTGATGCTGGAAAGGCGGTTGAAACAGCCCGACGGCCAGCGATTGTCCGGCGTGACCGAAATGGAAAAGAAATTGCCGTTGTCCGCGACCATTGCGCCGTATTTCTTCAGTCCCATCAGAACCGCCTTCTCCTGCTTCGTCCAGTTGTCGGGGATGACGAAGGACGACTTGAGCCGTACGCGCTGGCCCATGGCGGGGACGTTCGTCTGCGACGCAGGTGTGGTCGAGGCATAATGTGTCGCTGGATAGATGTATTCGCGACGCGTGCGTTTCACGACGATTCGCATGGCGTGCTCCACCATGCCGCGTTCACATTCGTCGAAACGGACGAGTGCGGGAAACATCGGCAGGCCCGCAGCATCGCCCGATGTCCAGCCCGCGGGACGAAGTCCATTTGTGTTCAGATTGAACTTTGCGCCGTTGGCCGCCTGCCAGTTCGTGCCCGTGCGCAACGCCCGCCACGTTTCCCAGATGTTGCCGCTGCCGGGTTGCACCACGATGGAGTGACGGTCGCTGCCGTTGTCGGTCTGCTGCCATTGCGTGAGCGACATGCCACCGGTTTCCGATGGCCATGTTTCGACCGGCATGTTCGTCGGGATCGGCCACAAACCCTTTGGGTAAACGCCGCCATTGAGGTCGGATTCGTCCGGATAATCCACAAACGTGATCGGCACGTTTGGCTGTGAATCGGGAACGAGGGCAAAGTTCATCTCCTTGAATGCGCGCAACGTGCGATTGTTCGTGCTCAAATCGGAGATGATCTGGGCGATCATTGCGTCGGAATTGGCCAACACTGGACGATTGGAGATGCACTCGTTCCACGGGTTGTTCACCGGGAGGATTTGCATCGCCGAAACTACCGCGTCCGCGTTGGTGGTATTGAATAATATCGCATCGGTCACCAACGGCAACGGTCCGAGGATGCGGCCTTCCTGATTGATACGTTCCGCAATCGCACCGGCCGCGTGCAGAAACAGGACAAAGATTATCAGGCTGCGTTTCACAATAACGTTCGCGCCGGAGCGCGTATTCATTGAGCAAAACCGACGCCATCGGTGCGCTTGTCTTTACGCAAACAGCGACGGGAGGGCGTTCTGCGCTCGGATTTTTCTCGCGCCGCAACAAGCTGCACCGATAAATTTAAGGTCTATGGAATGGAAACGATTTAACGCACCCGCGGAAGCGGATGAGATTCTGAGAAGTTGTCCGCAGGTCACGGTTTTCAGCACCGTGGCCGAACTGGTGGACGCCGCCTGTGGCGGCCCGGACAAGCTGGCATTTGAAGTGGCCTACGACGTGCCGGGCAAGGGTCGCGTCGTGGAAGCCAATGTCGCCCGCGTGCGAAACGGCATCAGCGCAAACTATCCCGAGGCTTACATGCGTCGCCGTGACCCCGACTGCATGTTCATCGCCGACAAACGGCCCACCGACAAACCGACCTTCAAACAGGAATTCGGCGGAGAGTTCGCGCCGTTGCGGGATGAAACGTTTGCGTGGTTGAAGAAACAGCCGCTGGCGGTGTTTGGATTTGTTGCAGGCCGCAGTGGAATGGGCGTGGATGCCATGGTCATTGCGCCGGCCAACGCCGGATTCTTCGCCATGGGCCTGGCGTTGTTGCAGGGCATTGTGCGCTACGAGGATCTGCCGGCGACGTTCAAGCCGCGCGCCATCATCTATGTGGCGCCGCCGTTCCGTCATACGCATTTCAAGGGCAAACAGGTCGTCGTGCACAACCGCCGCGAAGAGTTGCACGAACTGTTTTCCTACAATCTCTATCCCGGCCCCAGCGCCAAGAAGGGCATTTACGGCGTGCTGCTGCGCGTGGGCGTCAAGGAACAGTGGACCACGGCGCATTGCTCGACCGTGCAGGTGGTCACGCCGTACGACAACGTGGTGACCTTCATGCACGAGGGTGCCAGCGGTGG
>DAOLDN010000122.1:0-9018 GCA_035327385.1 Verrucomicrobiota bacterium
AGGTTTCCGAACTCAAATCCTCCTTGCCCAGCGCGGACGAAGTCGCGGCGCAACAGACGCGCCTGACACAGGCGCAGGCCGGCATCGCAGCGCTGCAATCCGAACTGGAAATCCTCCGGCTGGAAAAGAGCGCGTTGGAAGCGCAGGTCGGCAAAATCGCCGCAAGCCGCGACGACGACGCCAGACTGATTCAGGAACTCCGGGCTGAACGCGACGAATTGAAGAAGCAGCTTGCCTCCAAGCCAAAGTCGGGATTCCTGTTCTGGCGACGCAACAAGGATGACGCCAGGGTCCAGGAATTGACGGATCAGGTGAACACGTTTCGGGCAAGGCTCGAAGCGTTGGAGGCTCGCGCAGTTCCCTATACCGCGGAGGAACTTTCGTTGCTCGAAAAACCCGCCGCTCAACTGGCTGCGTCCGATGCGTCACCATCCGCTGCCGCCTTCAGCGGGCCTCCTCCGGGCACTGGCGCACTCGCAGCCGAGGCGCAAAGTCTTTTCAGGGCAAAACAATTCGCCGCCGCAGAGCAAAAGTATTTGGAAATCCTGCAAAAGGACGAAAACAACGTCTATACGCTCGGCAATCTGGCCGCCATCCAATTGGAAATGGGCCGGCTTTCCGAAGCGGAAACCAACGTCAAACGCGCGCTCACACTCGTGCCGGACGATGCCTACGCGCTGACAATTCTCGGCTACCTCAAGTTCCGCCAGGAGCAATACGACGCCGCTTTCGACGCATTGAGCCGCGCCGCGAAATTGGACCCGAAAAACCCGGAGATACAAAATTACCTCGGCGTCACACTGAGTCACAAGGGCATGCGCGAGCCTGCCGAAGCCGCGTTGCGCAAGGCCATCCAGCTCGATCCCAACTACGCCAGCGCTCACAACAATCTGGCCGTCTATTACGCCACACAAAAACCTCCGCTCATGGGCCTTGCCCGATGGCATTACAACAGGGCCGTCTCCCTGGGACATCCCAGGAATCCCGAACTCGAAAAACTCATCGGCCTCAATTCCCCCAATGCTTCGTCAGGCACTCCATGAACTGAATCTCCCCACTCGCGGGCGCGGGCTTTACGATTTTACCCGGGAAGTGTCGGCGTGGATCGCGTCCAACGGTTTCAAAAACGGCCTGCTCACGCTGCACCTCAAACACACGTCCGCGTCGTTGCTCATCCAGGAAAACGCCGACCCCGACGTGCGCGCCGACCTCGAACGCTTTTTCTCCAGGCTCGTTCCCGACGGTGACCCCATCTACGACCACACGATGGAGGGCGAGGACGACATGCCCGCTCACGTCCGCACCGCCTTGACCGCCGTGAATCTCAGCATCCCCGTCAGCAACGGTCGCCTCACGCTGGGAACGTGGCAGGGAATTTACCTTTGGGAACACCGTCACGCCGGCCATTCCCGCCGCGTCGCCCTCCACTACATCGGTGAATAAAAACTGGCCAACGCGCGTCGGCAGTGGCAGTTTTCGCCACGTTCATGCAAATGTTTAATTCTCTTTTCCTCAAGGCGGGCCTCGTTGGCGGTTTGATTTTGGTCGCGGGACTCGCGCTTCCATCGTCCGCCCAAACCAACGAACCCCGGTTCGGTTTCACCGGCCCGGAGATTTTTCCCATAGACAACCAGATCGGACTCATCCACGCCGCAGACCTCGACGGGGACGGCTTGAACGACATCGTTGTGGTCAACAACAACCGCTCCAAAATCAACCTGCTCTACAATCAGACCGGCAAGACCAACATTTCTCAATCACCCGCCGTCAAACGCGAGTTGAACGAACTGCCGCCCGACGCGCGATTCCGCATTGACTCCATCGCCTCCGAGAAACGCATCGCGGCCCTCGCACTGACCGACCTCAACAGCGACGCCCGTCCCGACATCGCCTACTACGGCGAGCCAAAGGAACTGGTGGTTCTCTACAACCAGGGCACCAACGAGTGGAGCGCGCCCAAACGGTGGCCCATTGACGACGCCCTCCTGACCCAGAACGCCCTGACCCGCGGCGACCTCAACGGCGACGGCAGAACAGACCTGGTCCTGCTCGGCGAAAACCGGATCTACATCCTGTTCCAACGCGAGGACGGCACACTGGCCGACCCCGAAAAAATCCCCGTTTCCAGCGCCGTCAAATCCGTGCTGGCCCTGGACATTGACGGCGATGAACGCGACGACCTCCTGCTCGTCAACTGGGACAGTCCCACGCCATTCCGTTTCCGGTTGCAGGACGCAGGCGGCCGGCTCGGCCCTGAAATCTATTTCAAACTGCCGCCCATCCGCTCCTATTGGGCGGACAATTTCGAGCGTGGCGAAAAAACATTCGTTGTGACAATCGCCCAAAATTCCGGCCGCGCACAAATCGCGGATTTCGAACGCAAACCGGCTGAAACGCTCTCGGGCGGCTTCCGCCAGGGTCAGTTCCAGGTATTGCCGCTCGACAGAACCGACAAGTCCCGCCGGGGTCTTTTGTGGGCGGATGCCGACGGCGATGGCCGCGCAGACCTGCTTGTGGCCGAACCCGAAAGCGGACAAATCACCGTGTATCTCCAGTTGCCCGACGGTTCTCTGGGCCAGCCGAAACGCTTCTCAACGCTGGCGGGCGTGACAGACATTGCGGTTGCCGACTGGGACGGTGACGGCAAACCGGAGATTTTTCTCCTGAGCGCCGACGAACGGCAGGTGGGCGTCACTCGCTTTGACGAAAACAAGCGGCTCCCATTCCCAACGCTCGTCAGCCTGGAAGGAAGGCCGCTGGCAATCACCGTGGCCGCATTGAAGCCAGACACAAAACCGGCGCTGGTCGTCATCACCGACCAGGACGGCAAACGCTCGCTCGTCACTCGCACTGCCGACGGCAAAACCTCCACACGCCGGCTGGGCGAAAACTTCAAGTCCAACCCCTCCAGACTGGAAACCGTGGACGTCAACCAGGACGGACTGGAGGACGTGGTCATTTTGATACCGTACGAAAAAGTGAAGGTGCTGCTGCAAGGCGACGGCGGAGAGTTTGACGAACAGGACGTGGCGCTGCCCGGTGGTTCTCTGGAACAACCGTGGCTCGCCGTCGCGGACGTCAACGGCGACGGCAAGCCGGAACTGCTGCTGCCCCAGAAGAATTTTCTCCGCGCAGTCGTTTTGGAACGCGAGACCGTCGCGGACGGCTCGACCAACAAGGCCGCCTGGACGTTCACGGTCAAGGAACAGATCAACGGCGCGACCAGCACCTCGCGCCTGACCGGAGCGGCCGCCGTTCCGCAAGGCACCAATGCCATCCCTTCCCTCTTCCTTCTCGACGCGGACCGCAAGGTGCTCACGTTGTCCGAACGCGACGCCGCCGGCGTCTGGCAGGTGGTCAAAAACATCGAATTGCCCGTGACCGACTTCTCAACCATCGGCTCGGTGGCGCTGGGCGCTTCCACTCCCAATACAGTGACGTTTCGCGGCAACAACGCCGTCGCCTGGCTGTCATTGTCCGGCGACGTCTGGGAATACACACCCGTGGACGGCTACGAAACTCCCATCAAAGACGGATACCTCACGGATGTGATTTCGGGCGACCTCGACAATGATGGCCGCAAAGACCTCGTGTTTCTGGAGACGGCAAAGAACCATCTCGACCTCGTCATTTTCGATTTCAATCACAAACTCATTCCTGCCGACCGCTGGCAGGTGTTTGAACAGCGGACGTATCGAGGTCGTGGTGCCGACCGGCCCGAACCGCGCGAGGCGATTGTGGCCGACTTCAACGGCGACGGCAAAAACGACCTGGCTGTCATCGTCCACGACCGCGTGCTGGTGTATCCACAGGAGTAAAACGGACCCCGCCAGAAACGAAGGCGGAGAAGCGCGGAGGTTCGGATACAAGAAGGAGAATCATTCGCCGTCACACCGGAGAATCTGCTTCCGGATTGGCGCGAGAGTCTGGCGGCAATCAAAGAGTATTCGCTGGCTGTTCCTTTTCCATGAACCGGACCGCGACCGGTCACCGGTCGCAGCAGGCGGCCACCAATTCGCCCCTGCAAACAGATCGGACGATTTTTTCCTTTCGAGCGTGCTGTGGACGGGGACCGTCCGCGCTCCAGTTCAAGGAAAGGGTGAAGGTGAGGGGAAAAACACCCGCCATTCTCAAGCTGGCCACGAGCTTGTTGAATCCGCGCTGGAGCGGTTCAAGCAATTCTGTAGCCGCCTCAAACCGGGAAGGAGCGCGGGCTTCAGCCCGCTTCGACGTGGATTTGCAAGTGGATGACGAAGCGGCGTGAACGCCGCGCCCCGGCCACAGTTATTTTGAAACCGCGCTAGCCGACTTTTTTCGCGTCCGCGATCTTTGCCAGCAAATCGTCGCGTTCGCTGGTGTCGCCCGTGCCGCAATGGCTGCCGACGTGCGCTTCGTGTCCGTTGTTGGTGAACGCGCCACGCGCGTTCGCGGCGGGATTGATCGCGGCCTTGGCCTCGGCCAGATGACCTTTGCCGATGCTGACTCCGTTGAAGGCGCGTTTGACCAGCGTTTCGGACGTCGGATATGGCTTCGGTTTTGCGCCGAAGTTGTATTTGAAGTTTTTCCAGTTGTCGCCGCGTTGGTAGTTCGTTCCGAGCGCACCGCTGGGGTCGTAGCCGCAATGAACCATGCAGTTTTCGCAACGCGGGTCGCGCGCGACGCCGTCCACCACGCCGTAATTCTCCCATTTCACCTGGGACAACATTTCGGAGTAGCTGCCGTAGTGGCCGTCGGTCATCAGATAGCACGGCGCTTTCCAGCCTTTGACGTTGAAGGTCGGGATCGCCCACGCGGTGCAGGTCAGTTCACGTTTGCCGGCGAGGAATTCCTGATAAACCGGTGTGCCGAAGATGGTAAACAGCTTGCCCCATTCCTCGATCTTCGCGAATTTCTGCCGCGTCATGTCGCGCGTGAGGAAGAATTCCTTGGGGTCCTTGCCCAGTCGCTTGACCATGTCCTTCTTGGCGGCGTCGTAATCGTAGCCGGGCGAAATCGTGTGTCCGTCCACGTTGAGCGAGCTGAGGAACTTGAACATGTCCTCCAGCTCCTGAACGTCGGTTTCCTTGTAAACCGTGGTGTTCGTGGCGGTCTGGTAACCGAGAATCTTCGCCATCTTGATGGCAGCGACACATTCCTTGAAGACGCCCTCGCGTTCGACGATGAGGTCGTGCGTGAACTCCAGGCCGTCCACGTGGACGTTCCAATACATCCACTGGCTGGGCGCGATGACGACCTTGCTCTTTGCATTGGCGTCGGCGTTGCGGATGGCTTCGGCTTCCTTGTCGGTGATGAGTTGCTCTGCCAGCAGTTGCTTCAGATGGGTCTCATGCGACGGATTCGACGAATACACCGATGCCAGGTATTCGCGCATTTTTTTGCGCATGAAAACGCCGTTGGTGCAGATGTAGATGATGCGGCCCTGAGCGCGCAGGCCGGCGACCAGTTCCTCGATCTTGGGATAGATCAACGGTTCGCCGCCGCAGATGCTGACCATGGGCGCGTTGCAGTCGCTGGCGGCTGCGAGGCATTTCTCCAGCGGCACCATGTCCTTGAGGGAGGTGGAATATTCCCGGATGCGTCCGCAGCCGGTGCATGTCAAATTGCACGTGTGCAGCGGCTCAAGCTGAAGCACCATCGCAAACCTGGGGGTCTTGCGAACTTTGTGCTTGATGATGTGTCCGGCTATCTTGGTCGTTAATGCGAGGGGGAAGCGCATGTCGGTCAGGATTGTGCGGTCTGGGAGCTGGTTGTTTCTGTTGAAATATCGCTGTCAACGGGCTGTTCTTCCGCCGGAGGCTCGGCCTTCAGCAGTCCCGGCAGAAAGAAACTGGCTGGTGAAACGCCGTGGGACGACCTGATGCCGCTGCATCCGGCGCAAAAAAGCACGACAGGCAGCAATGCAAACAGGAAAACTTTGCGATTCAATACCACGACGATTGGCAGTATAGATTGGGGCAACATGATGGCAACCTCTAATTCCGGCGCAAAGCCAGCGGTTTCCGGAGCGTTTCCGACATTGGAAGCCCCTGCGCATCACGAAAGCGAGGCGTTTCGCAGGAGGGTTCCTGTTGTGGCGACGGGTTGGTTTCTGGCTTCCATTCTCTCCGCTTTTGCCGCCACTAACTCGGCTACCGAGGCAACAACCCCGTTGGAATACGCAATACGGGTCTATTCTGATTCACTGAAACATTATCAGAAAGAATCCACCAATGCCGAAACCGCCTGGCGTTACGCCTCAGCCTGTTTCGAGCTTGCCGAGTTTTCCACCAACGACACCCAGCGCGCCACGCTCGCGGTGGAGGGCATCAACGCCATGCGAACACTGCTGTCGGCCCACCCGGACTGCGGTCCGGCGCGTTACTATCTGGCGATGAACCTCGGGCAGTTGGCACGGACGAAGACCCTGGGCGCATTGCCGCTCGTCAGCGAGATGGAACGCGAATTCAAACGCGCCATCGAATTGGACGATCTCGTGGACTACGGCGGGCCGGACCGCAATCTCGGACAACTTTACCTTCGCGCGCCCGGCTGGCCTGCCAGCATCGGCAGCCACAGCAAAGCCCGCAAGCGGCTGGAACGCGCCGCGATCATCGCCCCCGAGTATCCTGGAACGCGCCTGTTGCTGTTGGAACTTTACGTCACCACACGCGACAAAAAGGGAGCGACGCGTGAACTCGCGGTGCTGGAACAGTTGATGACCACCGCCCGCACCAATTTCTCTGGCGTGGCGTGGCAATCCTCCTGGGAATCCTGGGACGAACGGTGGCAGACGTGGAAACCGAAAGCCGTGAAACTGCTTGCGAAGTGACGGATTTTTTTCCGTAACAATTCCGTTTGAACCTTTTCTCGCCTTCCACATTCCACTGGTTGTAAATGCTGGGAGTGGCTGAACGCGAACAACTGCCCGTCCAACAGGCCCGCGCCGGTGATCCGGCGGCTTGGGACACGCTTTTCCGCCGCTACCAACTCCCGCTCTACACCTATGTTTTTGAACTGGTCCACAACGAACAAACGAGCCTCGACATCGTGCAAGAGACATTCATCGCCGCCACGCGCCACATCGGAGGGTTGCGCGACGACGCGAAGTTTGGCAGTTGGCTCTTCGGCATCGCCCACCAGAGATGCGTCCAACGCTGGCGCAAAAGCAGCCGCGAGATGGAGTTGCGCAACGAATTGGAGGATGCCCCGGCGGAATATGAATCCAGCCCCGACGAACTGCTTATCCGCCGCGAACAGGAGGCTGAATTCATGAATCTGCTCAACATGCTTCCTTTGCCGCAACGCTCCGTTCTTTTGCTGCACTACATCGAGGAATTCTCGCTGGATGAAATCGCCGCCATCACCGGCGCGGGCGTTGGCACCGTCAAGTCCCGTCTGCACTACGCGAGGAAGGCGCTGGGAAAACTCTTGAAACCGGAGTCCACATGAAAACACCCCGTGAAACATTGCTGCAACGGCACCAAGCCGCTGAACCGAAGCTGGATCAAATCCGCGAAATAATTGTCGCGGACTTAAGCCGTCGCCACGATGCGCGCCAACTCAGTCTTCCAGTCGCGGCCGCACTCAAGCTCTGGCGCGAATTGATTCTGCCCTGCCGACGGACTTGGGCCGGATTGGCGGCGTTGTGGTTCGTGATCGCGGTGTTCAATCTGACACATTCGCAGCGCAGCCAGCCAGTCGCCGCGAATTCTGCGACGCAAGTTACGGAGATGCGCGATGTATTCGAGGAGCAGCGTCGCGCGCTTGCTGAACTGGTCGGCGTGTCACCCGTCACGCAACCCGCCGCACGACCACGGCGCGACGAATTACAACCGCGTAGTGAATTTCAACCCGACCTGCTGGCTGCTTGAATCGAACCCATGAAAACATCCGATTATCAGTTCACCCCGGTCCGCGCCGGCCTCATCACCCGCTTAGGCCGCCGGCTGTTCTGCTGGCAGACTGTTCGCCGGATTTTGGTCTGCTTCGCGGTGCTGGCCACGTTGCTGGCGGCTTTGTATGCCTTTGAAAACTGGCGCGGCAAACGCGCATGGGAAAATGCCAGGTGCGAACTCGAGGCCAAAGGCGAAGTGCTCGACTGGTCGGCTTACATTCCGCCACCGGTGCCGGATGACCAGAACATGTTCAAAGCACCGAAGATGCAGGAGTGGTTCGTGAAAAACCCGGGTCCGCGGTATATCTCCACCAATTTGTCTTTATCCTCACGCCTGACCAATTCCGCCACAGGGTCGGTCGGCACAGCGAACAATGTCATCACGAACGCAATGGCGGCCCGCGAGTATCTGGCGTGGAGCGACGGGTTGACGAACGAGTTCAATCTCATTCGCGAGGCGCTGAAGCGGCCTTACGCCATCATGGACGGCGATTATCAACAGCCGTTCGAGATGCCAATTCCCAATTTTGTCACGATGCGTAACCTCGCCCAAACGCTCGCGCAACGGGCTTACTGTTACCTGTTGCTTGCGCGCCCCGAAGAAGCGTTGCGTGAACTGACTCTCATCCACGATCTGCGCCATCTTCTTGAAGCCAGACCCACGGGCAAGCCCATGACGCTAGTTTCGGCGATGATCAACGTCGCCGTAACCGGACTTTACGTGAATCAGATCGCCGAGGGATTGCGATTGCAGGCCTGGGGCGAAACGCAATTGCTGACGTTGCAGAGGCAATTGGAGGGGATTGATCTCATCGCTCCTGTGAGGATGGCGCTCAAGTGCGAGCCGGCCGCCGTGTGCCACATGATGGAAGCCGTCTCGTTCAGCAAGCTGCTGTCCATGGGCATGGTCGTCTCCGGAACGCCGCGCCCGAAGTCCCTCACGGACCGCTTGTGGGATTGGGTGAGGGGATTGAAGTTGCGTGCTTTTGACCTCATGCCGCGCGGTTGGATTGATCAAAATATGGCGGTCTTTGTCACACAGGGTATAAAGCCCCGCGAAGGAATTTTTTTGGGAAGGCAACACATCGTGCCGGTGCGGGTGAAAAAAGGCCTCCAAAAAATCGAAAGGTTGATTTCGCGGCGTT
>DAOLDN010000123.1:0-8961 GCA_035327385.1 Verrucomicrobiota bacterium
CCGGTCAAATTCGTTGAACTCAACCAGGAGGGCGCGGATGTCGTCCAGGTCTGGCAGACGGACACGACGTTGCATTCCATCCGTGTCTCGAAGCTGCTGCGCAATCCCCGCAATTTCATCATCTCGTGCCCGCGCATCAAGACGCACAACAACGCCGTGGCCACCATCGGGTTGAAAAACGTCGTGATGTCCGCGCCGATGGTGGACCCGGGATTCAAGTTCGGCCAGCCCGGCAGCAACAAGTTCAGCAAGACGCCCGGCATGCACGGCAATCCGAACACGAACCAATGTCTCAACGACAACATCTATCGGCTGATGAAATTGTTCGGCATCCGGCCGCATCTGTCGGTGATTGACGGCTTTCAAGGAATGGAAGGCGCAGGCCCGTCCAGTGGCACGGCGGCGACACCGCAGAAGCTGGGCATCGCGTCGCTCGATCCCATCGCCGCGGACCGCGTGTGCGTGGCGCTGATGGGCCATGACGTTTATCAGTTCAACGACGGAAGCGCCTACCCGGCGTATCTCAATTATTGCGGCCAGGCCGGTTTGGGTGAGTGGGATTTGAGCCGGATTGAAGTCGTGGGCGAGCGGATTGACGGCAACATTGTGAATTTCGCTCCCAATCCGGGAATTGCTGCCATGCTCGGCATGCGGGCCACGCCGAAGGAATGAGAATGAGGCGCGCATGAAACTTCAAATTCTCATTCCGGCCCTTCTCGCTTTCGCAATCACCTGCATCGCGCAGCCGTCCGCGCCGCTCTGGCTGCAGGGCGGCCACGCCGGAAAGGTCGGTTCAGTGGCGGGGTCGGCCGACGATTCGACAATCGCCACCGCCAGTGACGACACCACGGTGAAACTCTGGTCCGCCGACGGCAAACTGCTCAGGACGCTGACCACGCAGCCGTATCAGGCCACGGCGGTGGCGTTCTCGCCGGATTCGTTGAAGCTGGCGATTGGAACGTACGATGGCGGTTATCTGAATGGCAGCAACGGTCTGGGGCGCGTCCTGCTCTGGCAGACAACCGACGGCTGGCAATCGTCTACTGTCGCGCTCGTCCGCACTTTGACCAACCGCTATGGCAAGATCAACACGGTGGCCTTTTCCGCCAACGGGGCGCATCTCGCCACGGGCAACGCCTCCGGCAGCAATCATGTCCATCAGATCGCCAACGGCTCGTTGCTCGCACAGCGCGCCGCCTACAAGACCGCAGTCGGCCCGGCGCAATCCACCTCGGTGGCGTTCTCGCCGTCGGGCTGGCTCGCGTCGGCGTGCGAAGATGGCTCGATTCTGGTCTGCAACAGTTCCTACGCGAAAATCTGGACCAACACCACCGCGCACTCCAGCAACGCGACGAGTGTCGCGTTTTCCCCGGACGGAAGCCTTCTTGCGTCCTGCGGCTCGGACCATGCCATCCGCCTCTGGTCCACGAACGGATGGAATCTTGTTCGCTCCTTCAACGGTCACACGCGCGGCGTGAATGCCATCGCCTTTTCACCGGACGGCAATCAGATCGCCTCCGTCGGCGATGACCAGACGCTGCGGTTATGGCAGGTGACCGACGGTTTTTGCCGGACCAGCATCGTCGCTCATGCGTCGCCCGTGCTATCCGTGGCGTTCTCACCGGACGGAACACGCATAGTCACCGGCGGCAGTGACAACGACGTGAAACTCTGGGCGGCATCCTATGGTTCGTTGATTCAAGTGCTGGGCGATCACGCGGACAGCATCAAGACCGTCGCCATTTCTCCTGATGGAGCATTGTGCGCAAGCGCCGCCAACGACTGTTCCATCCAGATTCGCCGTGCGTCCGACGGTTCGCTGTTGCGAGTGCTGGCCGGTCACACCGGCTGTGTCAGCGCCATCGAGTTCCTGCCGGACAACGCCACGCTGGCGTCGGCGGGCGGGCCGCTGGACCCGACCATCAAACTGTGGCGCATCCGCGACGGTGAACTGTTGCGGACCCTCGAGGCCTTCACGAACGGCGTGACGTCGCTGGCAGTTTCGCCGGACGGAACAACGATCGCGGCGGGCGGCGATTTTGACGAACAGACCGTGCGCCTGTGGAGCAGCGCCGATGGAACACTCCTGCAAACGTTGTCGGGTCACAGCAACGGTGTGACTGCTGTGGCGTTTTCGGCGGACGGCGCGTATCTGGTTTCCGGCGGGCGCAAGTTCGATCACACCGCCAAGGTCTGGTCGCTGGCCGACGGCAGCCTGGTGCGGACATTCTCCGGTTTGTCCAACAGCGTCGAGGCACTGGCCATCAGTCCGGACGGCGACACGGTGGCGATCGGTTGCGCGCCGTCCGGCATTGCCGTCAGCGGCGCGACGCGTTTTTATCCCGCCGGGAATTATCTCATTGTTGGCAGGATTTCGGATGGCTCGATGCGCGGTTTCGGAAACGACACCAATCCGGTGTTGTTCGTGGCGTTTTCGCCGGATGGCAGCACCCTGGCGTCGGCGACGTGCGATGCCGTGAAATTGTGGGACGTGACCACGGGCGTCGTGACACAGGTGCTCACACAGGAAATGTTCCGCGTCGCGTGCGCAGCGTTTTCGCCCAACGGAAACCTGCTCGCGTTCGGTCGTCAGGACGCCACACTGGGACTGATGGCCAACGCGTTTGGCGCGCTGGGCAGTCCGCCGCTGGTGTTTGAGAGCCTCGGCTTTGATGCGGACGGCCGGCGACTGTTGCAGGCCTCCACGCAGCCGATGACGCGCTACCTCGTCCAGTCTTCAACCAACCTCTCCGACTGGCAATCCCTTGCGTTGGTGAGGGCGGAGACGAACACTCTTCAGTTTGTGGACGTGACCACAAATGCCTTTCCGGGAGTGTTTTACCGCGCCATCACGCCACCCTAAATCCGGCGGCAGAACGGATCAGCAGGGTGAACCTCATGCAAGGCGATTGCAGTGGGCTGGCATTTTATTGGCGCGGCCGGCGGCAACCTATGGCCGCAGTCGCGCAGTTTTTTTGTCAGTAAAAGGACGGGACGGTAGCAAAACGGTAACAATGATTTTCTAGTCTGGTGCATGAACAACGGGATCGGCGGACATGAATGAAAGAAAAATCGTGAAGGCTGAAACCGCAGTTCATCGAACAACAAAAACATTGAACCGAATAATCAAACCATGAATGCCACCAGTGAAATCAACGTCGTGACGGGAATGGAACTCCCCGTTTCCAAACCCGCCAACCGCACCGCAGCATCGCGTCGGGCGACACGCCCAAGTTCAACCTTCGCATACCTGCGCCGAGGATTGATCGTCATCACAGGGGTCACCGCGCTGACCCTGGCCTTTGCCGTGCGCCATCACCTCCAGCAAATGGACGAGCAGATGGAAATGATCCGAGCCAACCTCGCCAACCCCGTCGTTGTGCTGACGCGCTGAGGGAATGACGCCGGGACGGCTCGTCGTCATGTCGTATGCGACGGCTTGCTTTCCGGTCCGCAGCCAGTTGAAATCGTCACCAATCAACCGAACACAACCATGAAAGCGACCAGATATCTCCAGGCGCTCTTGTTGATCGCCGCCATCGTCACGGGCAACACTGCGTTCTCCGCCACCACGGGTGAACTGCTTCAGCAGGGACTTTATGCCGAGGAAGTGGAAGGCAACATCGAGTCGGCCATCAAGGCCTACGACCAGGTCATCAAGGCCGGCTCCGCTCCGGCAAACCATGTGGCACAGGCGCTGTATCGCCAGGGTATGTGTTATCTGAAAATGAAGAACGAAGCCGCCGCGCGCGAGGCGCTCGAAAAACTGGTCACGCAATATTCCAGCCAGACGGACATCGTGGAGAAGGCGCTGCCGATTCTCGATGAACTGACGGATTTCGATCCGGCCACGTTGATGCCGCCCGGAACGCTTGTTTACGTTGAATTGGGCAGCCCCGGCAGACAGGTCGAGACGCTGCTCACCATGCTCAAGGGCACGCCGTATGAAAATCCACTCGCCGCCGTCGGTTCACCATCAGGCGGCAATGCCAATCAGAATTCCAACCAGAAGACGCCGGCCGATGTCGTGGGTGCTCTGCTCAATCCGGCGATGATGGCGGAGTTCAAGAAAATCCGCAGTTCGGCCGTCGGCATCATGGGTTTCGAGAACAATCATCCGCAGATGGTCTGCGTGTTGTATCCCGGCAAAAGCGATGCCTTGCGCGGAATCATTCTCGCCGCGCTGGGAATGGCGGGCAAACCCGGCGACACGCTCGAAGGCATGCAGACCGTGATGTTGCCTGAAGATATGGCCGTGGCTCACGATGAACGCGTCGTGATCCTGGCCCGGCCGGCAAAGCAGCTCGAATGGTCGGTCAAAAAATACAAGGGCAAGATTACCGACGCCGCTCTCGCCACCAGCAATGCCTCCTTCGCAAAACTGAACAAGTCGCAACGGCAGAAAAACGTCCTCACAGCGTGGGTCAATGTGGATGAAGTGTACGGTCAGTTGGGCAAAATAATGCCTGATGGAAAGATTCCCCCGCAACTTCAGGTGGCCAACGCCATTCTTGATTTCAAAAACATTGACGACCTTATCCTTTCTGAATCGCTCGAAACCGACGGCACGGCCACGCGACTGGAATTCCAGTTCAAGGACGGACATCACTGCCTGGCCTATGACCTGATCCGGACGCCCAACATCAACAAGGCAGCATTGCAGGCGGCCCCGGCGGATGCTGTAGCCGTGGCGAGTCTGGCACTGAGCGCGGCGACAGCGGCGCAGGCGGAAACGGTGCGCTCGCATGTGCAGAACGTCACGGGCCTGGACATCGGGCGCGAGATTTTCTCCAACATCGAACAGGTGACGCTCTTCGCGATGCCTGGCGCTGAAAAGTCCACGAACATTTTTCTCCCGGGACGTTTTGGGCTCGCTCTCACCAGCCGCAATCCCGCGCAGACACGGCAGGTCATTGACACGTTGCTGGCGACCCTCAACCCGACCAGCCCCGGACAAAAGAGCGACGATTCCAAAGGCGTCAAAATCAGCGGACCCGGCGAGCCGGACCGTTACTGTCACATCCGCCAGGTCAACAACATCACGTTGCTGTCGCTCGACCGTGCGCTGGCCGAGGCTTCGGCGGCTTCCATCAAAAACCAGAAATCCATCCGCGATGCCGGTCCGTTGAGCAAGGCCGTCAATCGCCTGGCGGCGGACACGAGCAAGTTGATTCTCGTCAACGTGGGCGGCGCGATCCGTCTGGTCGGGCCGGCCATCCAGCCGCCGGGTCTGGACGAGGAAAAGGCGAAGCAATTCGCTGAAAGTCTGGAAAAACTCGCGCACTGTGCCGCGAACACGGTCATCGAATATCGGACCGACGAAAGCGCGAACCGGTTTGCGATGAATCACAGCATCAATCCGCTGCCGCCGTTCAGCGAGATCGTCGGGCCTGTCGCGCAGATCAACCGCATCATGAACGAGGCGCGCGCCGAGGCGCTGGCGGGTGAATTGCGGCGGTCCAAGCCGGCGACCATTCTGCCCGCAGCCGTCGCGCCGGTCATTGACGGCAGCGAGGATGCCGTCTGGGCGTCCGTTCCGCGCAACAGTCTCAACACGATCGTCACCGGTTTTGGCAGTGGCGAGATGGCGCATATGCCAACGTCGCCCGAAGACTTGTCGGCGGAATTCCGCGCGTTGTGGGATGAGAAAAATCTTTATCTGCTGGTGGACGTGACGGACGACCAACTGGTCGCCGACACGGTTGCCGACAAACCCGTCACTGTGCCCACCGGCTCGCAGACCATTCCCTGGTGGTACGATGATTCGGTCGAGATCTATCTGGATGCCGACAACGCCAAGTCGGACAGGTACGGGAAGAACGACGCGCAAATCCGCCTGAACTGGAATCCCTCCGCTCCGACGATGCGCATTTACAACCAGAATGTCGAAACCCAGATTCCAGGTGTGGAGTTTGCGATGGTCAAGACATCCACGGGCTATCGAGTGGAAATCAAACTGCCGTGGGCCTCGTTCGACGTGAAACCGTTCGCGGGCCACACCATCGGCCTGGACATCCACGTCAACGACGATGACAACGGCGGCGAGCGCGACACGAAAATCACGTGGCGCGACCCCGATGACAATTCCTGGCAAAGCCCCCGGTCGTTCGGCAATGCTGAACTGGCCGGGCTGGTCGGCTGGTGGAAGTTCGATGAATCGCAGGGCGACGTCGCGGCGGACAGCAGTGGCGGCAACCACACCGGGGTGCTGGTCGGCGGCGCGAAATGGGCGAAGGGCAAATCCGGTTCGGCGCTTGATCTTAATGGCAACGGCAGTTTCGTGCGCATTGCGGACAAGGGCGCGTTCGATTTCGGCGGCGCTGTCAGCGTGGCGTGCTGGGTCAATTTCCGGGCCGATCCGGTGCCGTGGGCGGGCATCGTCACCAAGGGCGATTCCGCATGGAGATTGTCCAGCGCGGATCGCCAGAGGCAGATGCATTACTCGGTGGGCGATTACACACGCAACGGCAACGACGCGTCGCTGGACAGCCCGACGACGTTCAGTACGGGCGAATGGCATCACGTCGTCGGCGTGTATGACGGTGCGGCGCTCAACATCTACGTGAACGGCAAGCTGGACGCGTCCAAGCCATGGGACGGCGGCATCGCCAGAAATCAGTTCGAGGTGCTCATCGGCGCGAACGCGCAGCAGGAAGGCCGCAATTTCAACGGCTTGATTGATGACGTGCGCATCTATAATTACGCGTTGACGGAGAACGAGGCCAGGGTGCTGGCGGGCCAGTAGCGCGGGAAACACGAGGTCGCTTGGCAGCGCTTTTCACAAAACGAAATCAATTGCAGTGGCTGGCGTTGCTGGCCGCGGTGGTGGTGCTGCCCACGGTGAGCCTGCTCTGGTTCATGAGCCGCGTGATCTCCAACGAACGCCTCGTCGTCCAGGAAAAGTTGCGCGTGCTCTACCAGGACAAGCTCGCCGATGCCACCGTAAAGACCGGCACGCTGTTGAAGGAGCGGCTCGCTGCGCTGGAAACGATGCCGTTGGGCGGAAATCCGTATGCGTTGTTCAACCGTCTCGTCCTGGAAAATCATTTTCAAGGCGCGGTGTCATGGGCTGCGGACGGATCAATTCTCTGGCCGCGCGCCGCAGACGCCATGGGCAACACCGTGGACGCGAACAGTCCCATCGCCGACGCATGGCAGGCGGAGTTTTCGAGAAGGGATTTCGCGGAGGCCGCGGAGATTTACGGACGTTTCACGCTTCACAGTGAACCGCGTGTGGCGCTCGCGGCGCTCACAGGCAGGGCGCGTTGTTTGTCGCGACAGGGAAATCTCGATGAAGCGATTGCCGAATGTCAGAAGGCGGCGTTCACAAAAGTGCCCGCCGACGCGGACCCCGCGCTGCGGCTCGCAGTCGAGAACGCGCGCCTGCTGTTGCTGTCGCTGCTCAAACAGTCCGGCAAAACGCCGGCGAACACGGAACTGTTCCGGAAGGTTGTGGACGCGTTGATGGACGACCTTTACAACGCCGGGACAACGCAGGCCGTCCTGCCGGCAAACCAGAACCTGTTCATCGCACAGAAGGTCCTCGACGCGCTCGACGGGCCGTTTTCGTATGACAACACGGACGCGAAGGCGAAACTTCAAAAGCTGGCATCGGCGGAGTCGCTTTCAATCGCCGCTGCGGAAGCGTTGCAACCGTTCAGCGGACAATTCGACACGATCTTCAAGACGCGCCTTGGTGAAACGCAGACCTACGGAGTGCGCCACCAGTTGACCTCCGCAACGATGCTCGTCCTGCTGTCGGAAACCGGCATCCAGTCGCTGCTGGGCGGCTATGACGCCGCGTTCAACGGTTCGGAGGCGGCGTATCGCGTGCTGGACGCAGCGGGCGAATTCGTCGCGGGCAGTGCGGAGCCACAGGGCGCGGCGTTCAATGTCGCTTCGTTGCCGGCGGGTTTTCCGGGCTGGAAGGTAGAATTGTATTTCGAGGGCGGCGAAGTTTTTGAAAAGGCCGTCGCGCGGCAGATCGCGGTTTATACATGGACGGGCGTTCTGGTGATCCTGCTCATTCTCATCGTCAGCGCGTTGGCCATGCGCGCCATCGGACGACAGATCCGCCTCAACGAAATGAAAAACGATTTCATCGCCACCGTTTCGCACGAACTCAAGACGCCGCTGGCGTCCATGCGCGTGCTGGTGGACACGTTGCTCGAGGGCAACGTGCGCGACGAGGCGCAGGTGAAGCAGTACCTCCAGTTGACTTCCAGGGAGAACGAACGTCTCAGCCGCATGATTGACAATTTTCTGACCTTCTCGCGCATGGAACGCAACAAGGTGGCGTTCAATCTCACCGACGCCAGCCCCGCGCACATGGCCAGCGACGCCATCGAGGTCGTGAAGACGAAGTTTGAGACGCACCACTGCCATCTCGATCTCGACATTGCGGACAACCTTCCCGGCGTGCAGGCGGATCACGACGCGCTGGTCACCGTGCTCGTCAATCTGCTGGACAACGCCTGCAAATACACCGGCGAAAACAAACGCGTGTCGTTCCGCGTCTTCATGGAAAACGGCCACGTCTGTTTTGCGGTTGGCGACAACGGCATCGGCATCGCGCGCCGGCATCTGCGGAGGATCTTCGACCGGTTCTATCAGGTGGACAGTTCGCTGGCGCGCAAAGCCGAGGGTTGCGGACTGGGCCTGAGCATTGTCAAATTCATCGTGGACGCGCATAACGGAAGCATTGACGTTGAAAGCAGACCGGACCAGGGCAGCACATTCAGCGTGCGCCTGCCGATCGGCAGGCACAACGGCGATTAGAGGAAACGAGTCATGGAAACCGTTCAGACTGCGAACAGGAGCGCGACCGGTCCCCGGTCGCAGCAGCCACAAATGTTCGGAAGCAACCCGGTTTGGAGGCGAGCCTCCGTGTTCAGGCGTGCTGCGGACGGGGACCGTCCGCGGTCCGTTCCTTTTGTGAGGGTTCGGTTTTGACACAACCAC